>VGHV01000032.1 GCA_016868095.1 Betaproteobacteria bacterium | reverse complement strand
TAAAACCTTGGGCTGATAATGCTCTCGTCGCGCGCTTTATCAAGAGCATCTTTTGTGGTTTTGATGTCGTCCATCAGCGTGCTCATGGCCTTGACTCCGATGCAAGAAGAAATTCAAGAAAAACCTGACGATTGCTTGATCCATATGCTTTTAAATCGAGCACTCGGCCGCTTAAAGGATCCCAAAGCAGCAATTGACCGCTATCGGTCATCGCCAGGTGGAAATGATGCTTGGTGATAGGGTGATCGCGAATAAGACTTCGTAAGGTAGCGCGAACAAAGCCGCCCTCGCCGACCGCAATGTGGGCAATCTGCACCCCGTCGGATACGCGGGTTACAAGAACACCACCGTCGGCTTGGTCGATAAACGATAGGTCGACCCGCTTGACAAGCTTATGTCCCAATTGCTGCTCAGGATCGGTAGGCGTGCTCGGTAAATGAAAGCGATGCCATCCCACTAGCAACAAAGAACTAAGCGCCAATGCAGCCATCGCAAGCAAAGGTGCCGGTCGAACATACATCGTAGACATGCTTTACGCGACGCCAGCCTGAAGCGATTGCTGAGCGACCCGCACCCGCACGGGCTTGTTTGGGCTTTCGCTCACCTCCTGGCTTAATGCATGATTGGCAAGCGCCTGAGCAAGCAATTGCGCTACCTGCTCGCCATCGGCTAAAGCTCTCAACAAAGGCTTGGGATAGCGCAAATCCCAGGCCTTGGCGTGAGGCCATAAATGGGCCCAAGATAATCGGGCACCGTCGCGACTATCTAAGCTGAGGCAAATTTCAGAGCTTCCAGGACTTCGACTACGCCAGTCTGCCGATGCAACAATTCGAAACGGAATATTCACAACCAGGGGCAATGCCATACCAAATCGCATCACGATCCTTGCGCTAGTCATTGTGTATAGCGTTGTATGCGCTGATAGCCTAGCAAGTCCGAGCAACAGCAAAAACGCGCTAAGCATTAAAACGATCATCCAACTCGCAGCACTCAAAGCCTCGGCGACGCTGCCTCCATCATGGACCGTCGTACTGATTTGCCAGATTGCAAGTACGAGGAAGTAAACCCCGATCTTGCGCACATGAAAAGCCTCGATCGCAAGGCGCCGCCACTGAGGCGCCCCTTGCCACAAGATACGCTCACCATGCGGAAGCTTTTCCGGAAGTCCCGGTATAGGCTCAAAATCGTCATGGCTCATTTTAAATTTCTCAGTTTATAAATGTTTAATACCAATCATTACCACCGCATGATGGTGCAGACTCAAACAATTGACTCAGCGCGGTCAGGAGTTGCGTAAAGTGTACCTGCGCCGTAATAGGCCATGATTCGATCTTCCTCAAGAAGCGTGACCTGATCTGGCTTCTTGGTTGCTGGCACTCCGTCAAATTGCTTTGCGAAAATTGAGCGAACCACAAGCGCCTGATCACCAACCCGCGCAAAGTTATGGGGTAACAATACCGAACGACCTGAAGGCAACATAACCTCAAAGTAACGAATTACTGATTCGGCCAAATCGACCCAAACGTCGGTTACCGTTCCCGCAACTTCATAATCACCACCAAAAACCGGTTTTCCGCGAGGATCCGGGTCACGAGCCTCAATCCAGTACTCTTTCGCTACACGCATTGGAACAATCTTAGGATGCCCATCAAATGTTAGATCGGGCCGATCGAGCCGCTCGGCATAAGCGCCTGGCCCAATCGCAAGCTTCATCGGGTCACCGACTGGTTCAAGCGCAGCGCCAATGACACCTCCGGTGTATTTTCCGGCAATAGGACGGTCATCTTCTTTTCCGTTGGGCGCAATAAAAATTTCTCCGTGGGGAGTTTTAAATGTCTTAGGCTCAGGCATACCGAAAGCACCGTCATAGCGTACATGCGATGGAAGATCAGGATTGCCTGGAAGCAATGGATAACCCTCGCGCTTACCTTCGCGTTGTAAATAAATTACGAGACCAAAAAAGAAAACCCAAAATAAATAGAGTACGACTTGAGCGATATCGATAAAGCTCGTAATTGCTCCGGCATCTCCTGAATGGGACAACATAATTAACCTCCGGTAAAAGTCAATAAGACGTCAAAACAATTCAAACATCCCGCACATTCCTCAAATTAGACAATCAACCAGGAAGCTGTACAACGCCAAAGCCTTGTTGCTGGGTGACATGAGACTTTAGCGAGCGCGTGATAGGCCCTATGAGTGCAAGCGTAACAAAAAGCATCACAATTTCAATATGATAAACAGCGCTATAAGGCATATCAGGGTTTTGCAAAGCCTCGCCCCATGCACCCGATAGCATAGGCTGACTGAAAAGATCTCGAAGCACACCGCCTAGAGCAATCGCAAAGCCTGCAGCGCTTGCCTGCATCGCACCCCACGCGCCTAGGGCAAGTCCCTTAAAAGGACCTTGCACTAAATTCATGGCTGTAACGAGGGTGCCGACCGCAAAGAAACCACCGCCAAAACCGACCAGTGAAGCCCCGATTCGAAAAAGATCGGGTGACTGCAAGGGACCGGCAAAGATCACAGCAGCGAAGGCAAAAACACCAATAACTGCACCATTAGCCGCAAGTTTCAAGCCTTGCTGCCCTTTCTTGAGAGCCCGGGCAGCAAGGCCAAAAGCGATCAGCATCCCTGATGCAGTAAAAGCGCTCAGCGCTGTCGTTTGTGACACCGAAAGCGATAGAACCTCAGCGCCATAAGGTTCAAGCAGAATGTCTTGCATATTAAAAGCAGCAGTACCTAGTCCGGTCGCCCAGAGAAAGCGACTTACACCTGGCTTAGAAACAAAACTGCGCCAGGCACCGCGAAAACTAAGCTTACCCACATGCTCCTTATGGCTTGGCTGTTTCCGCTCTTGTTTCCATAGTGAAATACAATTAAGAATCATCGTCGCAAGAGCAGCACCTTGCACAGCCCGTATTAGCTGAAGCTGCGAAAAGTCTGCGAGAGCCCACGAGAAGATTAAGGCACTGATAACCATGCCCGCTAGCAGCATGACATAAAGCAAGGCCACTACACGAGGCTGCTTTTCCTCGCTCGACAAATCGGCTGCTAGCGCAAGCCCGGCGGTTTGGGTTGTGTGTAGGCCGGCGCCAACCATTATGAAGGATAAAGCTGCCGCTGCGGGACCAACAAAGGCTGGGCCGTGAGCATCACCCGATAAAACAATAAGAGCGAAGGGCATGAACGCCAAACCGCCCGCTTGCATCAAAGTACCAAACCACAAATAGGGCACCCGCCGCCAACCGATTGCTGAGCGATGGATATCTGATCTAAATCCAATAAAAGCGCGCAATGGCGCAAAGAGAATCGGAAGCGAGACCATCAAGGAAACAAGCCAAGCGGCAACTCCCATTTCGACAATCATCACCCGATTCAAGGTACCCGTGAGCAAAACCAAGCACATGCCCACTGAGCATTGAAAAAGTGCAAGTCGTAAGAGTTGGCCGAGCGGTAGATGCTCGCTCGCCGCGTCGGCAAATGGCAAATAGCGCGGGCTTATATGCCGCAAGTGGAGCGCTAACTGCCTGTTTAGGGCTGCAAGCCTAAGCATGACTCATCCCATTGGGTTCATAGGCAACTGTTAGATGCTCAATATTTAATAGCTGAGAGACATAAAAGCCACTGTTTACCCTCTCACCGAGCGACAGCTTGCAACTTTGCAAACCAGACTTTTTGCTTAAAAGACTGAGCACCATTTCGCCTGCTAGCGGAACAATTGAAGGTGCGCGGTCAGCTCTGGGAAGACAGCGCCCAGCTGCATGCATTAGAGCTAGTATCGGCGTACGAGGAGCAAAGCTGACATGTAGACTTAACTTGGTTCGCTCAGCGAGCCGCTCGAGTGCTCGAGTCATGTCGACCACCTCATAGTGGATCAATGAATCCATGGCAACAACATGATCAAAATGGCCAAAGTTTGCATCGAGCATGTCGCCGGCTACCCAAAGAATACGGCCTTCGCTGGGCACCCGCGCAGCACGCTCTTTTGCTAACTCGATAAATTGGCGTGATAAATCGACCGCCAAAACATCTGCACCGCGGCGGGCAAGTTCAATGGCTATAGCGCCCGCGCCACATCCAGCATCTAAGATGCGGCGTCCTTGCAAATCAGTGCCGAGCGCATCGAGCATGTTGGCACGCATCCGCTCGCGGCCCGCTCGAACGGTTGCACGGATTCGACTCACTGGTGCATCGGAAGTAAGGCGCGCCCAGGCCGAGAACGCGGTACGGTCAAAGTAGTGTTCGACCTCGTTTCGACGTTGTTGATAAGAAGTTGGATCCATTAATCAAACCCCAGAAGATCAAAGATTTCACGATCTTTAAGCGACTCTGGCGCAAGCCCTTCGGTGCCAGCCCAAAGTTTTGCAGCGAGCTGCAAGTAAGCATGCTGCACGGCATCAAGCTCTGGAGATAATTCCATTTCAAAGAGCGTTGCTTTTTTTAGTCGACTACGCCGAATCGCATCAAGATCAGGAAAATGGGCAAGGGTACTTAAACCGGTTCTTGCATTGAAACGATCAACCTGATCGGTTTGAGCGCTTCGGTTGGCAATCACGCCACCCACACGAACTTTATAGTTTTTTGATTTCGCCTGAATCGCAGCAATAATGCGGTTCATCGCAAAAATCGAATCAAAATCGTTGGCGGTCACGATAAGCGCTCGATCGGCATGTTGCAATGGCGCAGCAAAGCCACCACAAACCACATCGCCCAAAACATCAAAGATCACCACATCAGTTTCATCGAGCAGATGATGTTCTTTGAGCAATTTTACAGTTTGGCCAACAACATAGCCTCCACAGCCAGTACCTGCTGGTGGACCACCTGCCTCAACACACATTACACCGTTATACCCTTCATAAACAAAGTCTTCGACTCGAAGCTCTTCGGTATGAAAATCAACTTGTTCTAAAATATCGATCACGGTAGGAACCAGACGCTTGGTTAGCGTGAAGGTGGAATCGTGCTTTGGATCACAACCAATTTGCAGCACCCTTTTACCGAGTTTGGAAAATGCTGCAGAAAGATTCGACGAAGTCGTGCTCTTGCCAATCCCGCCTTTGCCATAAACAGCAAAGACCTTGGCATTGGTAATCTTTTGTGAAGGATCTAAATGAACCTGCAAGCTGCCTTCACCGTCGCCTGCGCCGCGGCCCGGTCCTACAGCGCCCCGTGGCCGGATCTGCTCTTCAATGATTGGAATGCTTTTCATGCGGATAAGTCCTCGTAAACACCTTCTATGCGGTCTTCGATGTCATCGCTGGCTTCACGCAAGCTTTGCAAAGTTTGTGGATCAGGTTGCCAATAGCGCCGCTGGTGCGCTTCCAAAAGACGTTGGACCAGCTTGGCTGAAGCATTGGGATTGAGACTTGCAAGTCGATCGCGCATGGCGCGATCCTTGATGTAGGTCTCGGTCACTTGCTCGTAGACCCATGCGGGTACTTTACCGGTAGTTGCTGACCAACCCATGGTGTTGGTAAGGTGCGATTCGATTTGCCGCACACCCTCATACCCGTGCTTGAGCATGGCTTCGTACCATTTAGGGTTGAGCATACGGCTGCGGGCTTCTAGGTCAACCTGCTCTTGTAGGCTTCGAACCTTGGCAGTCCCCTGGGTTTGATCGCTGATGTAAACAGGAATTGCCGCGCCCCGTGCCGCCTGAATCGCACGGCTCATCCCGCCAAGACTATCGAAGTACTGGTCGAGCGAGGTCACACCGGTTTCAGCCGCATCCAGATTCTGATAGGCAAGACTGACTTGCGAGAGGTTTCGCTTGAGCATTTCAGGCTGCTGCGAGGCTTCGCCGCGACGGTCATAAGCAAAGCTTTTTCGCCTAGAAAACAAACTGGCAAGCTCATCTTCTTCTTCCCAGCGACTGCTTTCAATCAAGTGATTAATATTCGCACCATAGGCGCCATCCGCATTGGAGAACACACGCAAACAAGCAGTATCGAAGTCGCATCCCTCTTTGTCTTGGTGCGCGAGGGTGTTGCGGCGGATAAAGTTCATCGATAGCGGTTCATCGGCGCTTGCTGCGAGATAAGCGGCTTCAGCAAGCACACGGGTTTGCAAAGGCAGCAGATCGCGAAAGATGCCGGACAAACTCATGATCACATCGATTCTAGGTCGCTTTAATAGCTCGATCGGTATAAGTTGTGCACCCGAAAGGCGACCATAACTGTCAAAACGGGGAGCAGCACCCAAAAGGGCAAGCGCCTGAGCAAGCGGCGCGCCTTCGCTCTTTAAATTATCACTACCCCAAAGAACAAGCGCAATCGACTCGGGAAAGCCGTGACCGTCAGCTTGATGACGCGCGATTAGGCGCTCGGCTTGCGCCCTGCCGTCGGCCATCGCAAAGCGGCTGGGAATACGAAAGGGATCAAAGCCGTGAATATTGCGCCCTGCAGGCAAGACCTCTGGGTTGCGCAGAATATCACCGCCGGCCGAGGCCTGAATAAATCGTCCTTCAAGCGCGCGAATAATCCCCTCACTCTCCTGATCCTGCTGCAAATGCCGTAAAGCGTGGATGACTGCGTGCAGGCAATCAAGCCTAAGCCCTTCGGCAGCGGCCATTGCTTGAAGCGCTTGCAGGGCCTTTGTCATCGCATCGGGCAGTAACATTGAAGCGCTGACTTGTAAATCATCAAGGGGCTTACTTGCTATTGCTTTTCCCTGTGTTGAGGCGATATCGAGCACAGCACAGGCAAGCTTTGCTGATACAGGTGCACCTGCAGCCGCCTGCAGCATCGCCTGGGCCCATGTCATCAAACTTTCGTGCGATGGCTCACTGCCCAACTGGTGCATGCCTTCAGGGATTAGGCTTTGTTCGATTTCCAGCAAGCGAGCTTGTATATGGGCAACGCCTTGCTCACTGGCTGATGCACTTGCTGTGACCAGTTCAAGCTTCACTGCCTGCTCAAAGATAAGTGTTTGGAGAAGGTCTCGCTCCTGTTGCAGCTCAGGCGCAAGACCTCGCCAGCGTTCAACCAGGACCTTCAA
Source organism: Betaproteobacteria bacterium (assembly GCA_016868095.1). Lineage (GTDB taxonomy): Bacteria > Pseudomonadota > Gammaproteobacteria > Burkholderiales > Burkholderiaceae_E > UBA3064. The sequence goes on along the minus strand of VGHV01000032.1, from coordinate 6,353 downwards.
TTCGTGCAGACCCGCATAAAGCCCAGCCTGGGCAAGCGGTGGTGTTCTATAACTTAGGAGAGTTGCCGCGGCGCGTCGTTTTGCAATCGTCGCCTCAGAGGGATTGTTTGCTGCATAAAAGTAAAAATGTGGCGTATCGCTAATCAATCGATCAGGCCAACAAGCCTCACTCATGCCGCATTGTTTACCCGGCATGAACTCAAGCGCGCCGTGGGTGCCGAAATGCAAAAGGGCATCAGCTTGAAAATGCTCACGTAAGTAACGATAAAAGGCAGCAAAAGCATGCGTGGGTGTGAAGCTCTTTTCAAAGAGCAATCGCATGGGGTCGCCCTCATAACCAAAGGCTGGTTGAACCCCGATAAAAACAGCGCCCAGGTCAAGTCCGTAGACAAAAATCGACTGTCCGTCGCTTTGCATCCGCCCTGGGGCTGGTCCCCATTGCGCGCTGATCGCATCGATCCAGCGCTCGCCTTCGATATAGTCATCAACCGAAATTTGAGCTGCAACATTGGCGCTTGTTCCGTAGCGCATCGCGTTGCCATGAAGGATTTGCTCGCGTAAGTCAGCAAGCGAAGCGGGCATATTGATGTGATAGCCTTCGCCTTGTAATCGATTGAGTAAATGCCAAAGCGATGCAAAAACATCGAGATGAGCGGCCGTACCAATACTTCCTGCGTTGGGAGGAAAGCCGAATATCACAATAGCCAATTTTCGCTCGGCGGCTGATTTCTTACGAAGCCTAATTAACTTTTCAATGCGGGCCGCAAGGGTTTGAACGCGCTCAGGATGTGCCGCCATATTGCGCTGTGAAGGCCCACGGCCGCCGAAGACCATCGAGCCTGTTGCACCGTCAAGCTCGGGAATCGCCACCATCATGGTACTCTCCACAGGCATAAGACCCCGCTCGGACTCTTCCCATTGATTTAATAATTGGAACTCTACAGCTTGTGCAGCGATATAAGGAACATCAAGTCTTTGGAGAATTTCCTGCGCTGCTTTGGCATCGTTATAAGCTGGCCCTCCTACCAGGGAAAATCCGGTAAGCGATAACAAAACATCGATCGAAGGCTTAGCCTGCTGATCAAAAAAGTAACGTTCGATGGCTGCACGGGCATCTAGTCCGCTTGCAAATGCAGTGATGACCTGCATACCGCGAGCCTCAAGCGCCAGAATCACTGCGTTGTAATGTGCAAGATTGTCTGCAAGCAGATAGGAACGCAGGACCAAAACACCGACTCGGGGCCGTATCGTCTTGCTTTGGAAACCGGGTAGCGCTGAAAGTTCGGTGCATACCCCGTTCTCCAGTGTGGGGTGGTAAAGCCCAACGTCCGGATACTCGATCGGATCCTGGATTTTTAAGCGTCCTCGCAACTGCGCGCGCGGTCCGCTAGCGTAGCGATCAACCAACAATCGCAGCATATTGCCCAAGTTACCCTGGCTTCCCGCAAGCCAGTACTGCATACAAAGGAAGTAAACCCTCACGTCCTGCGCAGTACCTGGAATGAAACGCAAGATCTTTGGCAAACGGCGCAACATCGCCATTTGCTTTTCACCTGAGCTAGCGGGCTGCGACGAGGCTTGACCTGGGCGACGCATAAAGCCCTTACTCAACTCGTCGGTGCCAGGTTCATCGTCGGTTGCCGAATCACTTGAGCGCGAGGCACCGCGAAGTTTTTTGAGAAAATTCATCGCCGCCGAGCTCGGCTTTTGCATATCAAAGCGCCCAACCCGGGTGAGCTTGGTGACCTCAGAGGCCGATAAGCAAACCAGCATCGCATCGCAGTCCATGCGACGCGCCTCCAAAGCAGCCTGGACCAAACGAATATGCTCTTCAAGAAAAAGCATATTCGCAACGATGATGTCGGCTTGGGCAATATCATCGAGACAATGTTTGAGCTTTGCCGCATCCGCAGCAAATTCAGCAGCTGCATGCAGGTTCAATTGCAAGCCCGCAAGTTCCTCAACAAGTTGTTCCCGCGCATGGTCCATGGCGCTTGCCAAATGGGCATCAAGCGTGATCACGCAAATGCGAATCGGCTGATGACTTAACGGGTTTTTCATGAGCGTGGGTTTCTAGTTTTCCTAGAGTTAACGGGCAAAGTGGGCTTTGGCGTCGTAAAGCGTCTTGATGGTGATGCGCGATAAGCCCTGATTTCGAGCAAATAACTCGGTGTTTTTTCGCGCTTTACCACGAACAAAAAATGGAATCTTTTTCAACTCCTGCTCAGCGTCAACTTCCCAGATTGGCTCATTGGCTGATTGTTGAATCGCGCGCTCCGCCACAGTTCCATTTGCAAGATCGATCTGAACCGTGTTCTCAGCCAGACCCTGTCTTTGACTCGCTGAGAAACTTCCGCTTTGAGGCTGTGTTGCGCCAGTACCCAAATGCGATGGACTCTGACCATCGTGAAACTCGAAATCTTCTCGAAACATCGCAAGCAAATGCTCCTCAAGACCCATCATCAAGGGATGAATCCAGGTATCAAACAGTACATTGCTACCTTCAAAGCCCATTTGCGGCGAGTAACGCGACGGATAGTCCTGAACATGGACTGGCGCAGAAATCACCGCGCAGGGAATGCGCAAGCGCTTGGCGATATGCCTTTCCATTTGTGTGCCAAGCACTAGCTCAGGCTGAAGCTCGTCGATCGCTCGCTCAACCTCTAAATAGTCATCGCTAATCAGGGCAACTGCGCCAAGACGTTCGGCAAGGCTGCGAATTTCCCGCGCCCACTCTCTGCTATAAGTTCCAATACCAACAACCTGTAGACCGATCTCTTCGCTAGCCATGCGCGCGGCAGCCAACGCATGGGTGGCATCTCCAAACACAAAAACACGCTTACCGTGCAGATAATTCGAATCGACTGATCGCGCATACCAACCCGATCGGGCAGCCGCTGACAAGCTTTCGATCTGCGACGGATCGAGATCAAGCCCTGCTAGCACCGCCACCTCGTCAATGAAGCGCTGGGTACCCTTAATGCCGATCGGTATCTCTTTGGTAAAGGGCTGAGCGCAGTTTTTTTGTAACCACTGTGCTGCTTGTAATCCAAGTTCGGGATACATCAAGACATTGAAATCAGCCTCAACCAGCCTTGATATAGCCTGTGGATCAGCACCAAGCGGCGCAACGGTTAGCACATCAATTCCGATTGCATTCAACAAACCGCTAATTTCTTTCACATCGTCGCGATGTCGAAATCCGAGCGCGGTAGGACCAAGCAGGTTACAACGAGGCCGTCTTGCAGAAGACACTGCGGGATACTCGGCGGAAGACTCTGCGGCAGGCTCAGTGACATGCTGCGGTTTAGCTTGTGCCCGGGCTTTGACCAAATGACGAACGAGTTGGTAAAAAGTCTCTGCAGCACCCCAATTTTCTTTTTTCTGATATGAAGGTAATTCAAGCGGTATGACGGGTATGGGCAGTTGTAAGGCTAATGCAAGTCCAGCCGGATCGTCCTGTATTAATTCACCGGTGCAAGAGGCACCAACAATCATCGCTTGCGGTGCGAATCGATCAAAAGCCTCTTGAGTTGCACGCTTAAACAAAGCGGCAGTATCTGAGCCCAAGTCACGTGCCTGGAAGGTTGTGTATGTGACCGGAGGCCGTTGATTCCTCCGCTCGATCATGGTGAAGAGCAGATCGGCATAAGTATCGCCCTGCGGTGCGTGAAGCACATAGTGCAGCGATCGCATCCCGGTAGCCACCCGCATGGCACCGACATGGGGTGGCCCTTCGTAGGTCCAGACCGCAAGCTTCATGACAAAAGCTCGCGTCGTTGGAGCGGTCTTGAAAAAAGCCCTGCGAGATCAGATGCTTGTTCAAAACCTTGTATCGGTGTAAAAACCAGTTCGATCGACCACTTTGTGCTGATACCCCTGGCTTCAAGAGGATTAGCCAGCCCAAGACCACAAACTGCCAAATCAACTGACGCGTCCATGCATCGATCAAGCTGACGGTCGACATCCTGGCCCTCACTCATGCAAATGTCCGCTGGCAAGGCATCGAGTTCAGCTTGCATGATCGCCGCGTGTAAGTAAGGCGTTCCGACCTCGGTCAATTGCATCTCCATTTCCTGGTAAAGAAAACGTGCAAGCGCAGGTTCAAGCTGCGAGTCTGGAAAAAAGAAAACCTTTTTGCCACGAAGCGTTTGACGGTGCTTTTGCAGGGCTAAACGCGCTCGATCGACAAGCGGCAACAAGACTGATTGTTGATGTGCTTTCGGGACATCAAAGGCCTGTGCAGCCGCTTCATACCAAGCAAGCGAGCCCTCAACCCCAAGCGGGAACCTTGCCGGTACATGCTTAGCCGCTCTGGTCTGAAGCAGCCGCAGGGTTTCCCCGAGAAAGGGCTGAGCCAGAAGGACCCGTGTTTGTGGGCCTACAGCGGCAAGGTCCATACCACGACGCCCGGGGAAGAAATCAACACGAACAATGCCCAGCGCCTTAAAGTGGCGACGCATTTGGTCTTCGACCACATCAGCCAAGGTCCCAACGACCAATAAGTTGGGCGGGTCCGAAGGCTTAGCCTGAGGCATTTGCGGCACAAGGGCAGCCAGGCAGGCGTCTTCGCCCTGTGTGAAGCTCGTCTCGATGCCAGAGCCCGAATAGGCCAGCACCCGGAGTCGCTTAGCAAATCGCTGATCCAAACGTTGTGCGGCCCGAGACAAATCAAGCTTGATGACTTCCGAAGGGCAAGAACCCACCAAAAAAAGTAAGCCGATGTCAGGCCGTCGCTCGATCAAGGCGGTTGCAACCCGATCAAGTTCCTCGTGAGCATCAGCAAGGCCGGCAAGATCGCGCTCTTCAATAATTGCAGTGGCAAATCGGGGCTCTGCAAAAATCATGACACCAGCGGCCGATTGCATAAGGTGTGCACAAGTTCGCGAGCCAACAATCAGGAAAAAAGCATCCTGCATCTTGCGGTGTAGCCACATAATGCCGGTGAGTCCACAAAACACTTCATGCTGGCCACGCTCGCGTAGCCAATGCATGCGCATGCCTTGATCGGGCGCATTCATGTATTGGCTCCTTGAAGTCTGGCCTGTCTCAGCTTAAGCAGAAACTGGCCGGCGTTAAACACATAGCTTGCATAGGCAGCGAGTGCCAAACCTAGCTGAAGTCGCTCGGGCCACTGACCCTGCCACCACACCCACAAATAAAGGCTATGCAAGGCGATCACCAGCATGCTCACGACGTCTTCCCAGAAGAACGCAGGTGCAAACAAGTATTGTCCGAAAACCACCTTCTCCCAGATCGCGCCTGTGATCATGATTAGATAAAGCAGCGATGTCTTAGCTAGCACTGACCAGGTGGCAAATTCAAAACCTTCGCCGTTATAGAAAAAGCGAAGCACCAGAGCAAGGCTCAGCAAAAACACCAAAAATTGTAGCGGTGCGAGAAGCCCCTGCACCAGCGTCCAAATCGTTTGGTCGCGACGCAATCGCTCCTGCGGGCTGTATAAGGCCCGAACTTCAGGTGCTATTGTGGCGCGCTCCATGGTGGTCATGCTGATCTGTCATCCTCGATCGCTGGCTAAGGGGTCTTGCCAAGTCTTTCCGCAGGGTCAATGTAGACCGATCAAGCTCAACTGTCAATTTATTTGGACGTTTAAGGAACTGGACATTTCAAAAAGATGTCTAAAACAACTGACAAAATATCCGACCAAATTCGTTGAAAGCAGTAGGAAAGCAGAAAATTTTTTTGTAAAATGGAGTCTTGGAAATTGTCTTAAACGGTTTTAGCTGCTCAATTGCGTCTAACGTGCTTCAGGGATCAAGTCGAAAAGAATCATCGAATCGAAAGAATCAGGGCGGATAACAATAGGTTCGTCAGGAGTCAGGCGTAAGCGCCTGGACTCGGCGCGCCACACAATGACAAGGCGGATCGATTTCCATGAAACGATTTGAGTCCCCGAAAGCGGACTTGCGCGATCTCAACGCTGAGGCTGTAGCGGGCTTGCTGGAATGGTCTGCCGATCTTGTTCTTGTGCTGGATTCGCAGGCCCGTGTAATTGATGCTGCGGGAAATGCCGAGACAGTGGATGCATCAGAACTCAAGCGCTGGCGCGGCAAGCTCTGGGCGGATCTGGTCACCCAGGAGAGTCGCGGCAAATTGATTGCACTTCTTGATGCTGCGATCCAACTTGAGCCTTTGCAGCCTAATTCGAGCCCAAAAAAAGCGAAAATCAATAAGCTACCAATAGAACATCGCGAAACACGCTTGAGCGAAGCTAAATCGTTCACATTCCAACAAGACGCCTTGTCGACCTGGCGCCAACTCAATCATCCCTTACGTGAAGGAAGCCTGCCCATCAGTTACAGGGTGCGCCGTTTGTATGACGACGGCCCCCT
>VGHV01000031.1 GCA_016868095.1 Betaproteobacteria bacterium | reverse complement strand
TCGAATGCTATCTCTATCGACCAAAACCTCTCGCATGCCTCGATGACTAATGACAATTTCAGTGCTTCCACCGCGCGCATCGAGACGGATACGATATTTATCACGCTCACCCGACGAGTAAAGTCCGTCAAACACCCGACCGATCGTTCGCCGGATGAAATCCTGCGGAATCCGCGCTCGATTCTCAGCCCATTCTGTCTCTAAGATTCCGATATCACTTCGATCGACCGTGAATGAAAACCCATTGTTTTGCCAGAAACGCTTAACCACGGGCCAAGCTTTTTCAATCGGCATGTCAACAACCAGGTAGAGTCGTCCTGAGCCTTCTTTCTCAATCCGCGCACCAGCGACCGTTGGCAAGACGCCCCGGTCTGCACCAGGGCCAACACGCGCCGCTTGAAACCCACTGAGGGTTCGATCGCCAGGGCGATCAAAGGCGGCGTAGCGGTCGCTGCCGCCGGGGCGCACCAGATCGGGTGGAACTTCAAGGGACGGAGCCTTTGAGGCTCCCTTATAGTCGACCTTGTTGATGTCGTTCAGAACCTCAAGGCTCGAACACGATGCCAGGCAACAACTTATGAGTAATGCGCCGCCGCCTTGCCATCTGCGCTTCAAGAGAGTACTCCCGACTGTTTCAAGGCATCGCGTACTGTCGCATGATAGCCCTCAGACAAGGGTAGCAAGGGCAGGCGAATACCCGACTTGATACGCCCCATTTGTTGTAGGGCCCATTTAGCCGGACTCGGATTCGCTTCAACAAAAAGCTTCAAGTGCAGGGGGAGTAATCGGCGATTAATCGCAAGCGCATCCGACCAACGGCCCTCAAAAGCGGCCCGACACAGCTGTGCCATGGCAGCGGGGGCAATGTTTGCTGTCACTGAGATAACGCCGTGCCCACCCATCGCGATCAAGGCAAGCGCGGAATCATCGTTACCGCTATAAACTGCAAAATCGCCCGGCAATCGAGCCAACAAATCACTCACGCGAGGTATGTCGCCTGTGGCGTCTTTAAGCCCAATAACGCCGGGAACCTGAGCAAGACGCAAAACTGTGTCATTTGACAAATCGGCAACGGTTCGACCTGGAACGTTATACAAAATGACAGGCAAGCCACCCTTTTCTGCAATCGTTTTAAAGTGTTGGTACATGCCCTCTTGGGTGGGCTTGTTGTAGTAGGGAACAACTTGTAGCGAGGCTACAGCTCCGACCTTGCTTGCGAACTGGGTAAGTTCTAAGGCCTCTTGCGTGGCATTGCTTCCTGTCCCCGCTATCACCGGGATCCGGCCAGCCGCATGGCGCACAGCCTCTTCAATAAGCTTGCAGTTTTCCTCATGATCGACGGTGGGCGACTCACCCGTGGTGCCGACAGCAACAATAGCATCGGTGCCCGATTCAATATGCCAGTCAATCAATTGCCGATAGCTGTCCCAATCGATGCTGCCGTCTTCAAACATCGGCGTAATGATCGCAACAATACTTCCCTTAATCATGGCTTACCCCAGAAAGTGAAAATTCTAACCGAGCCAAGGATCGGCTCCAGACACAGGATCAACTTTTCTTGCGTAAAGCCGCTGTACTCTTGCGATCGGCTGGGACCGCTCATCGCGCTCCACGACATCTTCAAAGGCGAAGATTGCCAGATTGCTTTGTTGCGCCTTGGCAAGAAGTTCCCCTGCCTGCAGCAAAAAGGAGCCACGCCTGGGGCGCCCCAGTTGTTGCTGTCCTTCGGCAAATGTTTCATAAAGCAAAAGGCCACCTGGACGAAGCAGACTCATCATCGCTCTCCAATGCAGGCGATACAAGTAATTGGTTACCACCAACGCATCCATGTCATGAATCCCAAGATCCAGCGCCGCGCAGCGAAGCATCTCAAGGCTATCTGGACGCTCTAAATCAATCGCAAAACAGTGCAATCCGTTTGGATACGCTGCCTCCTGCGCCTGCTCACGCAGACGTTCAAGCGCACTCGGGTCCTTATCGACCGCTAGTACTTGCCAACCACGATCAAGTGCTAGCAGGCTGTGCCTGCCTTGGCCGCATGCCCAGTCGAGCAAGACCGGGGCGCTTACTGCATCACCGGCGAGTGTTGGCAGGTACCGTTGCACCCAGCCCGAGGCCTGGCAATGAGAGCGCTCCGCGGTGCATGGATGTTTAGTCATCGAGTTTGAGACGCCGCAGTGAGGCTCAAGTCCATCGGGGCGATAAGCCCATCGCCTCGCGAACCTGCACCATGGTCTGTTCAGCCGCCTCCGAGGCAAGCTTAGAGCCTATTTTAAGGATTTCATCGACCCGCTCAGGATGCTTTAAAAAGGGCTCAGCACGTTGATAAAACAGTGCCTGTTCGCGTTGAACCGCCTCCGCGACGGGCTTTTTGCACTCGATGCAACCAATACCAGCGCTTGTGCAACCAGCTTGCACCCAGTCCCTTGTGTTTTGTTCGCTATAAACCTTGTGCAAATCCCAAACCGGACAATGCTCGGGATTACCAGGATCGCTTCGTCTGACGCGGGCAGGATCGGTGGGCATCTTGCGGATTTTGGCTTCGAGCTCAACAGCATCATCACGCATCGCAATGGCATTACCATAGCTTTTGGACATTTTCCGCCCATCAAGACCCGGAAGTCTTGACGCTTCGGTAAGCAAGGGCTGCGGTTCAGCAAGCAATTGCCTGCCAGCACCTTCGATCCAACCGCCTAAGCGCTGGCGGTCTGGGCGACTCAGTCCAAGCCTGTCCAATAAGACTCTTGCCCGCTCACGCGCTGCGCCGTCTCCCGACTCAAGCCAGGCCGAACGCGATTGCTTTAATGCAGCGACTGCTTCTGGAGCAAGCTCTTTGAGACATTGTCCAAGCCTGTGCTCAAAGTCGGGTTCGCGTCCGAATAAATGGTTAAAACGCCTTGCGACCTCGCGCGTCAGTTCGACATGCGGCACCTGATCTTCGCCAACCGGCACCCATGATGCTCCATAAATCAATATATCGGCCGCTTGCAACAAGGGGTAGCCCAGAAAGCCATAAGTTGCAAGGTCTTTGTCGCTTAAGTTGGCCTGCTGGTCTTTATAGGTTGGCACTCGCTCAAGCCAACTCAAAGGCGTGCACATCGAGAGTAATAAGTGCAACTCAGCGTGTTGGGGGACTTGCGATTGAATAAATAAGACTGAGCGCTCGGGATCGATCCCGGCGGCCAGCCAGTCAATGACCATATCGCGTATGTTTTTCTGGATAAGTTCAGGCGACTCATAGTGGGTGGTTAGCGCATGCCAGTCGGCCACAAAGAAATAACATTGATATCGATCTTGCAATGTCACCCAATTGGCAAGCGCACCGTGGTAGTGCCCAAGGTGCAAGGCGCCAGTCGGTCGCATACCCGACAATACCGATTGAACTGGGGCGGCTTTTGGCCTGTCGCCTGAATGATCACTGTTATGCATAAATTAACGAAGCCCGAAAATAGTCACAATGATCTGCAGCGTCCAGGTGGTGATCGGACGAACGATTGCCCCAAGCGCACCGGTAAAAAGCAAGATCAACAAGATCCAAAGTCCATATCGTTCTAATTGAGCATAACGCCAGCCAATCGCAGGGGGCAATAGCGCGGTAACCACACGTGATCCGTCTAAGGGCGGCAGCGGCAGAAGGTTTAAAACCATTAAGGCAACATTAACAACAATACCTGCCACAGCCACCCGTAGTGCATAGTCCGCGGCAATTGGAGGACCTAGCGCTGGCACTGCCTCGGCGCTTCCTGTCATCGCCACATAGAGCAGCACGAGCTTAGCAAGCAGCGCCCAGCAAAGCGCCATGAGAAGATTTACACCGGGGCCAGCTGCCGCCACCCAGGCCATATCGCGAACAGGACGCCTAAAGTAACGCGCATCGACTGGAACCGGCTTGGCCCAACCAAAAAGAGCAAACGCACCCATGGCCCCGCCGAGTGCAAGGGTCAAACCAGGCACAAGCAAGGTACCAACCGGATCCACATGTCGACCGGGGTTCAGCGAAATACGGCCAAGTTGTTCAGCAGTGGGATCCCCTAGCCTTTGGGCCATCCACCCGTGCGCCGCTTCGTGCAATGTGATCGCGAAAATTACCGGGAGGGCATAGACCGCGATGACTTGAATCCAGTTTTCGTCCATGCATCGATTGTAAGTGGCTTCAAGGAACCTGCCCCCTCACGAATCACCTCGGCCTCACCGCTCGTCAGGTCAATGACCGTGGTTGGCACCATCCCATAGTGGCCGCTATCAAGAAACACCTCAAGGCTGCCCCCAAATCGCTCGGCGATATCATCGGCGTCATGCATCGGCTCGGTTTCTCCAGGCCAGATGAGACTACTTGAAAGCAAGGGTTCGCCGAACGCTTTCAGCACCGCCATGGTGACGGGATGTTTAGGCACCCTCAGTCCGATTGTTCGTCTTGAGGGATGCCAGACACGACGTGGCACCTGCTTACTCGCATTAAGAATAAAGGTGTAGGGGCCTGGGGTCCAAGCCTTCAAGAATCGATAGGCGACGTCGTCAACCTTGGCGTAGCTTGCCAGCTCAGAAAGGTCTGCACAAAGTAGCGTCAATAAATGGCGATCGTTTAATTGTCTGACCGCACGCAGACGGTCCACGGCAGACTTGTGCTCCAAGGAAGCAGCAATGACCGCGCAAGCGTCAGTCGGCATGATTAACAAATCACCCGAGCGAAGCGCTTGAACCGCCTGTTGAATCAGACGAGCCTGCGGATCTTCAGGATGGACAATGAGACGGCGCATCGATTATTATTTATTATAAATCAATAAATTACATCACATTTCGACCAAAGCGGTTCAACAAAATCCGCAATCATCGGAACCTCACCCAAGCCTCGTCGGCTCTCTTTTTCCGCATGAAAGTCGGATCCTGCCGAAGCTCTTAGTCGATACTGACTCGCCAAACGACTGAAGTGGAGAACTTCGCGCTGGGCATGCGAGCCGGAGGCGGTTTCAAGAGCAAGCCCCCCTGCCTCGCGAAATTCTTCAATCAGGCAGTGCTGAAGCAAGTGACTTAATCGATACCGTGCTGGGTGTGCGAGCACGGCAACACCCCCGGCCGCTTGAATCCAGCCTGTTGAATCACGAAGACTTGCCCATTGCTGCGGTATATCGCCTGGCTTGCCGTCGCATAGATAGCGTGCAAAAACCTCTCTGAGATCTGAAAAACCGCATCTTGCTGCAATCCATCGCGCGATATGGGTACGAGAAATTTGCTCAGCTTCGCGCACCTGGCTTAAAGCCGCATCCAAAGCACCTTCAAGCCCGACCTTGGCAAGCGATTGATCGATCGCCTGAGCGCGTGCCAAACGCTGAGACCTTATGCTTGCGAGCCCTGCCACGAGTGCTGGATGCTCGGGGTCAAAGCCCAGGCCAACAATGTGGATGGTTTGCCCCGCCCAAGTGACAGAAATCTCAACCCCGCTTAGCCATGGCAGCTGGACAGACTCAGCGGCCTCTCTTGCTTCTTGCTGACCCTTGACGCTGTCGTGATCGGTAAGTGCGAAGAGTTCGACCGCTTGCGCCTTTGCCTTGGCCGTTAACTGCTGGGGCGAACACACGCCATCTGAGTGATAAGAATGACAATGCAAGTCAGCCCGCACACGCCAAGGATCGCTGTGAAACAAAGGCTCAAGCTCTTTTAAGCCCTGATAGCCTCGCGGGTGGAGCCTCATAAAACGAGGCCTTGAGCTCTCATCCAAGAAACTCGTTGATGGCAAGCGCCAGCGCTTTGGGTTGATCGTGATGCAACATATGGCCGGCATCTCGAATCAACACATCACGTCGCTGAGCAATGCTCTCAAGCCGAGCCTTATACGCTTCGGTCTTAACAAAGGCATGCCAGGCGTTCATGTGCTCAGAACAAACCCAAAGCACCGGCACCTTGATCTCGCGCCAACAGGCTAGCACTTCGTCGACTCGGTATAAGACTGGATGGATGCCCTTATGGCCGGGATCGGCAAGTAAATGCCACTGACCGTCCTGAGCAGGGGCCGCCCAATGGCTTGCAAGAAAGGCAGCGTAGTCAGCGCGCAGTCTGGGGTTGTTTTGCTGCAGCCGTTGGGCCACTGCTTCGCAATCAGCATAGGACTTCATCTGAGGCCTGCCATTGGCAAGTTCATCAAGCCATTGCCTGAAGCGCGCCGGCGCCTGGCTAGCGTCGGTCGCAGGCATACCAACACCTTCGAGATTGATGAGCGAAGCGATCGCATCGGGTCGAATGCCAGCATACAAGCAGGCGACATTGCCACCCATACTATGTCCCAAAAGCTGAATCGGACCCGTGATCAGCCGCTGAGATCGAAGCTCAGCGATCAAGCGGTCTAAATCAGCCAAGTAGTCCGCAAACCAATAGGTATCACTTGGGCTATGCGAGCTATGGCCATAACCGCGCCAGTCAGGCGAGAACACCTCGACATCGTCAGGCAAGTAGTCGATTAAAAATTGAAACGATGCTGACACATCCATCCATCCATGCAGCATCAGGATCTGAAATCTGGCTTTGCCCATGACCGGCCAATGCCGAATGCAGTAGTTCAGGCCTCGAATGGATACTTGTACTTCGTGGGCCTTGCGCAAGGGCTCATAGGGCTTGACGGGATTCGGGTTAGCATTCATCGACTAGATTGTAGTGGGAGGCTGCGTCAAGCATGGCTGATACCTATAAAAGCGCCTATGAGTCCTTTCGGTGGAAAGTTCCAGCGCAACTTAATATTGAACAATTAATTTGTTCGCGATGGGCTAAAGACCAGGGGCGGGTTGCAATTCGCTATGAAAACGAGTTCGGTCAGACAAGTGTCTGGACCTATCGCGATCTGCACCTGGCAGCAAATCGGCTTGCTTGCTCCCTACGCGAGTTAGGTGTCGAACGCGGTGACCGGGTGGCGATCGTCTTACCGCAACGCCCTATCACTGCTGTTGCTCATATTGCGCTTTACCGTCTTGGCGCGATCGCCATGCCTTTGTCGATCCTATTTGGTCCTGAAGCTTTGGCCTACCGACTGGCTGATAGCGAAGCCTGCGGGCTTATTGCAGACGCTTCAGCACTGCCCGCACTTCGAAGCGCAAGGCCAGACTGTGTGCGATTCATGGCCATTGCTGCCGAGGAGCATACGGGGGATGTGCTTGATCCCAGCGATCAGGAATTTGATGTGCAGGATTTGCTCGATCAGGGGCACCCTCGATTCACTGCGGTCAAAACGCTTGCCTCAGAGCCTGCCCAATTGCTCTACACGAGCGGCACGACAGGCCCACCCAAGGGCGCATTGATTCCTCACCGTGCTTTGATTGGCAATTTGCCAGGTTTTGTCGCCTCGCAAAACTGGTTTCCCGATCAGGCAAGCTGCTTTTGGTCGCCTGCAGACTGGGCCTGGACCGGTGGGCTCATGGACGCCTTGCTGCCAAGCCTTTACTTTGGTCAGTCGATCCTCGCCTACAAGGGGCGATTCTCAGGTGAAATCGCCTACGAGCTCTTAGAACGATATGCTATTTCACATGCTTTTTTATTTCCCACCGCATTAAAAGCCATGCTCAAATGCGATGCCGATCCGCGCGCAAGGAAAACTCTCAACCTTCGAGCGGTTATGTCAGCGGGCGAATCGGTCGGCCCCACGCTTTATGACTGGTGCGAGCAAGCCTTGGGCCTCACCGTCAACGAAATGTTCGGTCAGACCGAGATGAACTATGTCGTAGGCAATTGCTCGCGCTATTGGGACAGTCGATCAGGATCGATTGGACGACCCTACCCTGGGCATCGGGTTGCCATCATTGACGACCAGGGCCTTGAAGTCCCCGCGGGCAGCATGGGAGAAGTCGCGGTCCATCGTAACGATCGACATGGGCATCCAGACCCTGTGTTTTTCATTGAGTATTGGCGCAATCTCCAAGCAACTTATGATAAATATAGCGGTGATTGGTGCCGCACCGGGGACTTAGCCACGCGCGATGACGATGGCTTTTTATGGTACGCCGGGCGAGCAGACGATATGTTTAAGGCTGCCGGCTACCGAATCGGCCCGGGCGAAATCGAACATTGCCTGCTCCAGCACCCCGATGTGGCCAATGTGGCAGTCGTTCCCAAGCCCGATCGTGAACGGGGCAATTTGGTAAAAGCCTTTGTGGTACTTTCACGGCCAGAAAACTACCGGGATTCAAACCAACAAGCCCAACTCATCCAGGCCTTACAGGCACAGGTCAAGCAAAAACTTGCGCCTTACGAATACCCAAAAGAAATCGAATTTATTGAAAACCTTCCCATGACCACCAGTGGCAAAGTGCAGCGCGCGATCTTACGCAAACTCGAAGTGGATCGGTTTGAGCAAGAAGAGCAACCAGGAGAAACCCATGCCAGCCTATGAACTTGAAGATCACAGACCACAATGCCACCCCAGCGTCTGGATAGCACCGGGTGCCCACGTGCTTGGGCAGGCGGAACTGGGTGCACGCTGCAGCGTGTGGTTCAACGCTGTCATCCGTGCTGACAATGATCGCATCAAGCTTGGCGACATGGTCAACGTCCAGGACGGTGCTATTTTGCACACCGATCCAGGTTTTGAATTGATCCTTGGCAATCGCGTTTCGATTGGCCATCAAGCCATGGTTCATGGATGTCAGGTTGGCGATGGAAGCCTTATTGGCATCCAGGCCATTGTTTTAAATGGTGCTCGCATTGGCAAAGGCTGCCTCATTGGCGCAGGCGCACTCATCACTGAGGGCAAAGAGATTCCAGACTTCAGTCTGGTTGTGGGGTCACCTGGCAAAGTGGTTCGCAGCCTAAGCCTTGAGGAGCGTGAAGGCATCGAACGGATTGCAAGCGTCTACGCCGAGCGCGCTGAGCGCTACCGGACTCGCCTTCTGCGCCTTGCAGACTGACATGGCCGACCAACTGCTTCGCTTCATGCTACAAGGAGGCGGCGTGCGCGGCGAAATCGTACGCATCGAGCATGCCTGGCAAGAGGTTGTCCAACGCCACAACCTACCCGCCTCGGTGCGCGATCGACTTGGAGAACTATCTGCTGCGGCGCTTCTTTTGTCAGCTTCACTTAAATTTGAAGGCAAACTCGTCTTGCAAATTCACGGCGACGGGCCTGTGTTGCTCTTTGTGGTCGAGAGTGATGCCGTTGGCGGCTTTAGAGCAACGGTCAAGTGCCGCGACGATGCAGCCATTGCCCCGGATGCCAGCCTAGCTGATCTGGTAAACAGGCAAGGTC
Organism: Betaproteobacteria bacterium; assembly: GCA_016868095.1. Taxonomy (GTDB): domain Bacteria; phylum Pseudomonadota; class Gammaproteobacteria; order Burkholderiales; family Burkholderiaceae_E; genus UBA3064. Next base: position 4,214 of record VGHV01000031.1, on the reverse strand, counting down.
AAGGTCGCTTTGTCGTCACACTTGACCCCGGTCGCGAGCATCCCGACAAACCGCCTTATCAAGGCATTGTTCCCTTTGAAGGTGATACGGTTGCCGAAGTCCTGGAACACTATATGCAACGATCCGAGCAAATTCCTACTCGGATGTGGTTGGCTAGCGATGGGCACAGAGCGAGCGGGCTGATGTTACAAAAACTACCCACCCAAAATCAGCAACAAAACGATAACAGTTGGGAACATTGTCAAATACTGGCCGACACCTTGAATCGACCAGAGATGTTACAAACCGATAACGAAACCCTGCTTCACCGCTTGTTCTGGGAATCCCCGCCGCGTTTATTCGATCAACATGCCTGCCATTTTCGCTGTAGTTGCTCGCGCGAGAAGGTTGCAGCAATGCTGCAAATGCTAGGCAAAGACGAAGTCGACAGCGTGCTTGTTGAACAGGGCAGCGTGCAGATCAACTGCGACTACTGCAATGCTCTTTATCGTTTTGGCGCCGACGACTGTGACGCACTCTGGTAAGCAAGACCTACTGTCCGAATCTCGTGCGCTGTCGCATCAGAGGCTTCGGTCACCTGAACGAAGACCTCGGTTGCCTTGACCATGCCAAGTTCATAACGCGCACGTTCTTCGATCGACACCGTGCCGACTTGTAAATCGCGGACATCGGCCTCAAGCGCGGCATTTCGATGGATCAACCGTTGGTTTTCTGCCCGTTGAATCTGCACCTGACGATCAAGCTCCCAAACGCGCAGCCACCCGCCTTTTCCAATCCACAATGGGTATTGAATAAGCAAAAGCAGGCCGATGAGCAAATAGCTGAGGTGTCTTGAAGTCATGAACGATGAGAGGATAAGCTCTCATCGCAGATTATAGAACGCACTTTTGCCTGGATACAACGCTTGAGGCCCTAATTCTTCCTCAATTCTCAATAATTGATTGTACTTTGACATGCGATCGCTTCGACTAAGCGATCCTGTCTTGATTTGCATGGCTTGGCACGCGACGGCCAAGTCGGCAATCGTAGAGTCTTCGGTTTCGCCTGAGCGGTGCGAGACGACGGCGGTATAGCCGTGTTGCTTGGCCATTTCGATGGCAGCCATGGTTTCAGTAAGTGTACCGATTTGATTAATTTTGATCAGAATCGAGTTAGCAATCCCCTGATCGATGCCTTGTTTTAACATGTTGGTGTTGGTCACAAATAAATCATCACCAACCAGCTGCACACGTTTTGCAAGCTTTTCGCTCAGCAACTTCCAACCTGCCCAATCGTTTTCGGCCATGCCATCTTCAATACTAACAATGGGATAACGGTCTGCCCAGGTAGCCAATAAATTCGAAAAACCTTCTGCATCAAGCTTTAAACCTTCAGCCTGAAGATGATAAAATCCATCACGATAAAACTCGCTTGCCGCGCAATCCAATCCCAACAAGACCTGCTGACCCGCGTCAAAGCCCGCCTTATCAATCGCTTGAAGAATCAACTCGATCGCAGCCTCGTGAGAGCCAAGACCTGAAGGAGCAAACCCTCCCTCGTCGCCAACCGCTGTGGATAGCCCGCGATCATGAATGAGCTTTTTTAAGGCATGGAAGATCTCAGCGCCGTAGCGAAGCGCCTCACGGAAACTCTCGGCGCCCACGGGCAGAATCATGAATTCTTGAATGTCGAGACGATTATTGGCGTGAGCCCCGCCATTAATCACATTCATCATGGGAACCGGCAGGACGTGGGCATGCATACCACCCATGTAGCGGTAAAGCGGCAGCCCTGATTGCTGGGATGCAGCCTTTGCGCAGGCCATCGACACAGCAAGCGTTGCATTAGCACCAAGTCTCGCTTTGTTTTCAGTCCCATCAAGCGTTATTAGCGTTTGATCGATGCCACACTGATCTCGCGCGTCAAGACCGAGCAAAGCCTCTGCGATTTCGGTTTTAATATGTTCGACGGCTTTGAGCACGCCCTTGCCCAAATAGCGCTTGGCATCGCCATCGCGCAATTCAATCGCTTCACGTGACCCTGTCGATGCGCCCGAAGGGACTGCCGCACGGCCTAGCGCACCGGAGGCCAGTCGAATATCGCATTCGACCGTGGGGTTACCGCGTGAATCAAGCACTTCGCGAGCATTGACAGCAACAATGGCAGCCATGAGCTTTAGTTTCCTATGCAATCGAGTTCTGCAAAGCCGTCTTGCTTGACCAAATCATCAATGCGCTTGAGTTGGCCGAGCAAGGCAGGCATACGGTCGAGTGGCCAAGCGTTGGGTCCGTCGGACTTGGCTTGAGCCGGATTGGGATGGGTTTCCATAAAAAGGCCGGCAATACCGCTCGCAACGGCGGCGCGGGCAAGAACAGGCACAAACTCACGCTGCCCGCCTGAGGCATGGCCAAGTCCGCCGGGCAATTGGACCGAATGAGTCGCATCAAAGACAACCGGACAATCGCACTGACGCATAATCGCCAAGGCACGCATGTCGGAAACCAAATTGTTGTAACCGAAGCTTGCCCCACGTTCACAAACCAATAATTGCGCGGTCTGCCCTTTGGCCGCTGCAGCATCCCTAGCCTTGGCAACCACTTGTGACATGTCCGCAGGGGCCATGAATTGCGCCTTCTTGATATTGACCGGTTTGCCAGCGCTCGCAACTGCTTCGATGAAATCGGTTTGTCGGGCAAGAAAAGCTGGTGTTTGGAGCACATCGACCACGGAAGCTACCGCTTCAATTTGTGAAGCATCGTGGACATCGGTCAAGACGGCTAATCCAAGTTGGGTACGAACCCGCTCAAGAATTCGTAGTCCTTCCTCTAGTCCAGGGCCACGGAATGACTTTCCCGAACTTCTGTTTGCTTTATCAAACGAGCTCTTAAATATGAAATGTATACCTAAGGCATCGGTTATCGATTTGAGGCGCTCTGCAGTTTGCATCACCATCGATGCAGATTCAATAACGCATGGGCCGGCAATGACAAACATCGGATAGGCTAGCCCCACCGGTCGACCACATAAGGACCAGACGGGCGATGCTTTGGGAGGTTGCCTCATGATGGCGCTCATTTAAGCGCTTGAGCCTGTAAAGCCGCCTTCAAAAAGGCGATAAATAAAGGGTGACCATCTCGGGGTGTTGATGTGAACTCAGGGTGAAATTGCACGCCAACAAACCACGGATGAACCGATTGAGGCAGTTCAATCATTTCGGTCAGACCTTCATTCGGGGTTGTGGCCGAAACCATCAAGCCTTGCTGCTCAAGTTGTGCGACATAATGGTTATTTACCTCATATCGATGGCGATGGCGTTCATTCACGCTCTCACCATAGATGTCAAAGGCTAAGGTCCCAGGGCGAATAGGACAGCGCTGTGCGCCTAGCCGCATTGTACCACCAAGGTCTGATTCGCTGCTTCGACGTTCGAGTTGTCCTTCGCGATCAAGCCACTCGGTAATCAGACCGACCACCGGATGCGCTGTGTGCTCTGCAAACTCCGTGCTGTTGGCCCCTTCAAGCCCACAACAATGGCGGGCAAATTCAATCACTGCCAGTTGCATACCTAAACAGATTCCAAGGTAAGGAATCTTGTGCTCACGAGCATACTGAATCGCGGCAATCTTGCCTTCGACCCCGCGTTTACCAAAGCCACCGGGTACGAGCACCGCATCAAAGTGTTCTAAACTTGCGACTGATCCTTCATCAACCTGCTCCGAATCGAGATACTCGATGTCAATCTTTGATTCGGTGTGCATCCCCGCATGGACTAGCGCCTCCGTCAGCGACTTATAAGACTCGGTAAGGTCAACATACTTGCCCACCATCGCGATGCGAAGGCGGTGCTTGGGCTGACTTAATGCGGCCACGAGCTTGTCCCAAACCGAAAGATCGGCTTTAGGTGCATCGAGCCTTAGCAAATCCGCCAAACGTTCGTCGACCGCTTGCTCAAACAACATGCGCGGTATCTTGTAAATGGAATCAGCGTCCCAGACCGAGATGACTGAATCAAGCGGCACGTTAGAAAATAAGGAGATCTTTGCCCGCTCATCTTCGGGAATCGGTCGATCAGCCCGACACAATAAGATATCGGCTTGAATCCCAATCTCACGCAGCTTTTGCACCGAGTGTTGGGTTGGCTTGGTTTTGAGCTCGCCCGCTGAGGCAATAAAAGGCACAAGCGTCAGGTGAACAAAGCAGCAGCTGCCGCGCCCCAAACGCAAACTCATTTGCCT
>VGHV01000030.1 GCA_016868095.1 Betaproteobacteria bacterium | reverse complement strand
AAAATCGGCGCCCCGCATCGAGCGACGGTTTCGAGTTCGCCCGCAACAAAGCCAAAACTGCCATCACCCATCAAGGCGACGCATCGCTGCTGAGGCTTGGCATACCATGCACCGATTGCAGCAGGCAGTGCATAGCCAAGTGCACCATGGGCTCGATTGGTTACAAAATATCGACCGGCCTTGGGTAACTTGAAATAGGCGGCGACGTAGGGGCAGGGCGTTCCGGGATCGGCGCAAACAATCGCATCATCGGGTAGGGCTTGACGCAATTGATCGATGATGCGCTCGGGCCGAATAGGAAGCTCTTCGCTTTGAGCAAGCGCTTCAAAAGCTTTCCACTTACTTGCGCGGGCTTTTGCGACCATGGCAAGACCACTTCCTTCAAGGTGCTCGGTGTGGCGCTGTTCTGACGTGGCTTTCTGGCGCTGCTCTGTCATGGTTTTTTGGCGCTGCTCTTGCACGGCTTCCATCAGGGCCTCAAGCCCCAGCTTGGCATCGCCAACCAGTGCAATGCTCGTTGGATAGCTGCTTGAAATCACCGCAGGGTCGACATCAAGATGGATGATCTCAGTGCCAAGTTGTGGAAACCGCCAATGCTCGGTTGTTGTCGACCCTGTTCTGCAGGCGATGAAAAAAACCAGGTCAGCGGCTGCGACGATCTCGCGTGTTGCCAGCACACCACCGTTTGATCCAACAACGCCTACAGAAAGCGGATCGTTATCTGATATACATCCTTTGCCGCTGACTGTTGTGCAGACTGGTGCATCGAGTTGATGCGCGAGTTTGCTTAATGCCTCGCAAGCCCCCGAACTGATCACACCGCCGCCACAAATGATGACCACTTGCTTGGCTGCTATAAGTTTAGTGGCGGCCCGCCTGGTCGCCTCAAGCGCGGGAGCGCAGCGCCAAGCGGGTGCGCTGCTGTGTTCGGCTTGAGCCCAAAGTCCCTCGCCATCATGCGTTGCCTTGAGTACATCATAGGGCAGGCAAAGGTGCGCTGAGCCTGGCCTACCCGTGCAAATGGCTCGAAAGGCGCTACGAACCTGGTCGCCGATTTTTGAGGCCAGGTCAATGCTTCCATTCCATTTGGTCAGGGGTGCGTATAAAGCCTCCTGACGCAGCTCGGTCAGGGGATAACGCCCCCTGCTTGAGACGGGGACATCTGAACTAAATGCTAGAACAGGTACCGACGACTCGTTTGCTTCAACCAGTCCGGGTGCAAGATAAGTTGCACCGCCACCGCTTGGACCCTCGCACACACCGACCCGTCCACTGACTCGGGCATAAGCATCGGCCATGTAGGCGGCGCTGCGTTCATCGCGGGCAAGCACATGGACCATGCCATGATCGAGTCGGTAAAGCGCATCGTAATAGGGAAGGCTTGTGTCGCCACAAACGCCAAAAATAGTCTTGACCCCATGGGCTTGCAGCATACGGATAAAGGCCTCGGCGCCATCGTTGGCATAGGCCTTTGCACTTGATGCTGCTGCGTCAACTCCGGACCTGGCTGATGCCGAGTGCAAAACCTTGGTGTCGCTTATCACCTCGTGAAATTCCAGGCACAAACCCATCGCATGGCTTGCATCGATGCGGATGCGATCATTGGCCCACACATGAGGGACCGATTGTTGGAGCAAGCAGGTTCGCAAGGCAATCAGATCGCGGCAGGCGATGTTTAGCTGGTGCATATAGCCGCCTTGCTCGAGCTCAGGATCGGCCTCGATCACCAAACTCGCTGGCCAAACACGAGCATCGCCCACTAACTGTTGCAGCAGCTTTTGCTCGCGATCCAAGTCTGCAACCTTTGCATAAGCTGCCGTGATCTCGCAAGCCTGATTGGGATGTTGCATCCATGGCTTGTGCCAAACCAGATGGGGCTTTTGATGCTGACAGAAATAATAACGCCCTGCTTGCGAGTGCTCGGGCGCTACGCGAACGGTTTGAAACACCGCTTCATCGTTTAGATCACCGACCCGTACCGGACGAGAAAATCGGTCCGGCTTGCTTACCGGAGCGCCCCGCGCGATACATTGCTGGTAGGTCTCCGATGCGTTGTGACTGCGCCAGACCCAAGCGTTTAAGCCTGCCGGGGCATCACGAACTTCGGGGCGTTTGTCACGATTTTCTGGCAAATAGCCGAGCAATTCGATGTAGCTGTTATCAAGGATGATCAGATGGTTGATGGTGCCCAGGCTATGGTGTCCACGTTCGGTGACAAAAAATCCCATGGCTCGAAAGCGTTCAACGGCCTGATCCATTTGATCATGTACAACGACAACGGCGTGATCGAATTCCATAACTGTCCTCAACGCATTTCCTGGAATGCTGCAAGCAGCGCGACAACCTGATGGTAGCCTTAAAGACCTTGAGCTATGGTTTCATTTGCTGAGGCAAATTTTGCTTTTTTGACGATTCTGGAGTGAACCCATATGCCATTGATCCATGTCAGTCTTTTTGAAGGACGAAGCCTTGAGCAAAAGCGCGCTTTTGCCGAACAGGTCACCAAGGTGGCCAGTGAGACCTTGAAGTGCTCACCCGATTCAGTCGATGTGATCTTTGAAGATATCAAACGCTCTGACTGGGCAACAGCGGGACGCCTGCACAGCGATAATCCTTCGTGATCGCCAGGATTCTTGCGCTTGCTGCACCGTCAGCGGCTGTTTCAGCAGCGCAAGTCCTAACCCAATTTGCTGAGACGCTTGTCGCTGCAAGGCTAGGTACCGATGCACTTGCAGCTTGGTCGATTGCTCTACCTTTTGTACTTTTGCTGCAACAAACCTCAGCCGGTGCTATGGGTGGTGGCGTTTCTTCAGCGATTGCGCGAGCGCTGGGTGCAAATGACCATGACCAGGCGTGCGCACTGGTGAAACATGCCTTATGGATCGCGCTAATTGCGGGGCTTTTATTTGCCATTCCATTAAGTTTTCTCTTGCCTTGGCTTTTTGGCCTGCTCGCTGGCGACGAGATTGCCCATGCGCATCGTTTTTATCCGCTGGCTGCATTTGGTCTTGCCGCAGTGCCCGCCTGGCTCGTCAATACCTTATCGGCCGTTTTGCGGGGAGGCGGGCAGCACCGCATTGTGGGACGACTGATGGTGATTGCATGGCTTGTGCTGTGCCTCCTCATGCCGCTGTGCGCGTTGGTGTTTGAGCTTGGTCTTGCCGGTATTGGTTTGGCGCAGGCCTTGGTCTTTTCTGTTGCTGCATGGTTGATGTGGGAGAAAGTGCGCACAGGTCAGGCAGGATTTGTACCCGATCTAAGCGTAGCCACACAAACTGCATTGTTCAAAAAAATTCTATCAGTGGGTTTGATGGCCTGTGCGCTTGCCCTGATTGCCAACCTCACCACATTCCTGGTCAACGCACGCTTGGCGGCCTACGGTACTGCCTATGTGGCTGCCTATGGCATTGCTGCAAGAGTGGAGTTTTTGATGGTCCCTGTATCGTTTGGCGTCGGGGCCGCTCTGACAGCGCTTGTGGGGCATGCAGTGGGTGCAGGCCAGTGGCCTGAAGCAAGGCGCATAGCCTGGACGGGGGCGGCGATGGCCTTTTTGGTGACTTTGCCCTTTGGCCTTTGGGTGGCTTTAGCGCCTGAGCTCCTCGCCTCGTTTTTCACCAAGGACTCGGAGGTTCGTGAACAGGCAGCTCACGCGCTCTCCTATCTTGGCTGGGCCCTACCAGCTTTTGCGCTGGGTATGACACTGTACTTTGCTTCGCAGGGTGCAGGCCGCATGCGCGGACCGATGCTAGCCGGGTTTTTCAGGATCGGGATTGCGGTCGGTCTCGGCGCATTTTTAGCGGTTCAAAGCGAACTTGGGGCAAGCGCTTACTATGTGTCGGTGGCCTGTGCAATCACCGTGTATGGATTAATCGTCGCCTTATCAGTGCGACCAGGGGTTTGGTCGCAAGCTAATGCTTCAGAATCCTTAATAAGTTCGAGTGGTCGTCGGTAAAAACGCCAACATCAGGACGCAGGCTTATGGGCTTGGCTTCTTTAAAGGCAGGATGTTTTAAGAGATCCTTATTTTTCGTCATGATGATTTGATCGGTATGCAAATACCAACGTTCTGGTCCTGTGGAGAACTGTGGGCTATCCTCCACTAACACTGCTTCAAGGCCAAAAGCATCAGCCAGGCGTTTTGCGACCGGCGGTAAATCAACAAATCGGTTTGTTGCTTGAAACACAATCACGCCGCCTGGCGCCAGGTGCTTGACATAAGCCGCCATGGCCTCCTTGGTAACCAAGTGAATGGGAATCGAATCACCTGAAAAGGCATCGACTGCCAAGACGTCGTATTGCCGGGGTGCCTCTCGTTCAAGCGCGAGTCTGCCGTCACCAAGGACAATTTCATAGGGGGCCTTCATACGACCCAAGAAACTGAACTCTTTCTTGGCCAAATCGACGACTGCGGGGTTGATTTCATAAATTACCCATTGATCGCCAGATTGGGCGTAGGCGGCAAGTGCGCCCGCTCCCAAGCCGATCAAACCTACCCGTTTGGGTCCTTCAGGCATGGCTTGAAAAAGTCTGCCGTAGCCGCTGTTTGGGCTGTAATAAGTCGCAGGCATCATCTCAAAGGGTTCGCCTTGAAGTTGCCCGCCGTGGTTAATGGCACCGTGCAACATATAGCGAAAGCCAGGCTCTGAGGGGTAATCACGGGTGCGAACAACGCCGTAAAAATTGCGCTCCATTTCGCGAATGCCCAAACGATATTCTTCCAGTTCGTCGTGAACCAAAAACAAGACAGCAGCGACAAGGCCAGCGCTTGAAAGACGCCAAATCCATGTCGACTCGAAGCTTCGCCACAGCAGCACGATGGCAATCACGGCAAGGGTGATGTGCAGCTCGTAATAACCCGATAGCAACAGTGGGGCGCCGATAGCAATTGAAAGTGCACCTAAAGCACCGCCAAGCGACATGGCCAAATAAAAGCGCGTGAGCTGGCTGGGGTGAGGTTTGAGTGAGGCGAGTTCACCGTGGCAAAACATGCAAACGGCGAAAAGCCCTGCGGCATACAGTCCTGAGACCTGAAACAGTGCCAAAGAGTCTGCGAAATAAACCATCATCGGCAGGCTGGTGGCAGCTGCAACACCCCAAAAGCCGCGGTGATACCAGGCCGGGCGATCAAAACAAATGATGAAGGTAACTAGGTATAGCGCAAGCGGAAGCACCCACAAAAAGGGTACGGAGGAAATGTTTTGCGTGAGATGGTTCGTCACTGCAAGTAGAACCGCAGAGCCCAGGGCCGAGAGGACAATCCAAGCCAAGCGTGCCGACAGCGGCGGTGCCTGTGTAGATCCGCTTTGTTCTTTGCCAGTGGCTGACTCATCTTCATGCGATTGCGGCGCTAGGGATCTTCCCTCATCTATTGCGCTAAGACTTGCGGGTGCACTGATCGATTTCCAGCCTACCCAAATGCATAGCAGTGCAAAGATGGCATAGCCGACGGACCAGACCAGGGCTGTTTGCCTGCCACCAAAAAAGGGCTCAATCAGTGTGGGGTAGCCGAGCAAAGCCGCTAAAGATGCAGCATTGGACAAAGCAAAAAGGCGATAAGGGACAGCCTGTTTGAAGCTTCGCCAATACCAGGCTTGAATCAGCGGGGTCGTGGTTGAAAGCAGGGCATAAGGTAGACCGATGGTTGCAACGAGTAAACCCAGAATCCGGATGATTGGGTCTTCATCGCCCTGTGGCTTCCAAGACTCACTTGCAATGATGGGAAGGCATAGCAGCGAGAGCACGAGCAATACGGCATGCAAGATGACCTGCCGTTTGGCGTTTAAACGTTGAACACTCCGATCGGCATAGGCATAGCCCGCTAAAAGCAAGGTTTGGAAAAACAGCATGCAAGTGTTCCAAACCGAAGCCGAACCACCGAACCAAGGCAAAATTTGCTTGGCGATGAGCGGTTGGACTAGAAAGAGCAAAAAGGCTGATAGGAAAATCGTGAGTGCATAAGGGAGCATAAAGAGCAAGGCAAAATGACTAAGTTGAAACAAAAAGCAAAACGTGAAAAAGGGGCAGGCTTTGTGGCTTGCCCCTTGAGGGATTAGGCGAAGTTCTTTTCGGCGAATTCCCAGTTCACCAGTGCCCAGAAACCGTTGAGATAGTCCGGGCGACGGTTACGATGATCGATGTAGTAAGCATGCTCCCAGAGATCGCAGGTCAACAATGCTGTATCGCCCTGGGTGATCGGTGTGGCGGCATTGCTGGTATTCACAATATCAAGGCTGCCGTCTGCCTTTTTGACTAGCCAAGTCCACGACGAGCCAAAGTTACCGATCGCGCTTTTGGTAAAGGCTTCCTTAAACGCAGCAAAGCTTCCCCATTTTTGGTTGATAGCAGCAGCTAAGGCGCCGCCGGGCTCACCGCCACCTTGTGGTTTCAGACCATTCCAATAAAAAGTATGATTCCAGACTTGAGCCGCATTATTGAAAATGCCGCCTGAAGATTTTTTTACGATCTCTTCAAGGCTTGCCTGCTCAAACTCAGTGCCTTTGATCAGATTATTGAGATTGGTGACGTAAGTCTGGTGATGCTTGCCGTAGTGAAACTCAAGGGTTTCTTTTGAGATGTGGGGGGCAAGTGCATCCATTGCGTAGGGAAGTGGGGGCAGAAAAAAAGTATGATTCCAGACTTGAGCCGCATTATTGAAAATGCCGCCTGAAGATTTTTTTACGATCTCTTCAAGGCTTGCCTGCTCAAACTCAGTGCCTTTGACCAGATTATTGAGATTGGTGACGTAAGTCTGGTGATGCTTGCCGTAGTGAAACTCAAGGGTTTCTTTTGAGATGTGGGGGGCAAGTGCATCCATTGCGTAGGGAAGTGGGGGCAGAATATGTTCCATCGACGGGCTCTCCATGTTGATGTGTTGCGAAACAGCGTAATGACGCGGGCGAAGTTTAACGGTCAGAAGCTGTCAGCGTGGAATTGCCCCTTGTAAATTTTGGCTACAGGACGGGCATAGGGGCCCATCTTTGCGGTTTGAAGCCCTAAGGACACCAATGACTCGGCAAGCTTGGTAGCGGCGGCAACGCCGTCGACCACAGGCACGGCAAGTTCTTCGCTTAATTCAGTGGCAAGTTGCGCCATACCTGCACAGCCCAAAACAATGGCCTCGATCTGGTCTTCGGCCAAAGCCTTGCGAATCTCTCCGGTAATCCGCGCTCTGGCATCAGACCGCGGATCTTCGAGTTCTAAGACGGGAACTTCGCTTGCGCGCACCCGAGCACATCGCGTGGCCAGACCATAGCGTTTCAAGTTGTGCTCAATCGCAGCGACCGAGCGCGACAGGGTTGTAATCACCGAAAACCGGTTACTGATCATGCTCGCAAGGTGGAACGCTGCCTCGCCGATGCCAAGCACGGGTGCTGCTGTCAGACAGCGGGCAGCTTCAAGTCCCGTGTCGTCGAAGCAGGCAATCACAAAAGCATCGTACTGCCCATCGTTTTGGCGAATCAAACGCAAAAGGCCAGGTACTGAGAATGCCTCGTCAACATAGCCTTCGATCGATACAGGCCCATCGTCTGGATTGCAGGCGCGCACCTCGCTGCTAGGGTAGGCAACCTTTTTTGCTGCCGCTTCGATCGCAGCGGTCATGCTTGCCGTGGTGTTGGGATTAATGACTAAGAGGCGCATGGTGCATGGTTTGGCTTGAGGTCCCTGGACCGCTATGGCTTTGTTGAACAAGCTTTTCAGTCGGGACTTGTTTTTCGATAGGGAAGAAGCATCGAACCGCTTGGCCCTGATGGTCTTCAATCTCGGGTTGGCTCTCCAAACAAGCATCCCTTGCGCGCTCGCATCGTTCGGCAAAGGCGCAGCCTTTTGGAAGTCGCGAAAGATCGGGTGGTGAGCCGCCAATCGCGGGCAACCTTTCGCCTTTTTTCAAGCTGCCGTGCGCGCGACTCATCAGCAGGGCATAGGTATATGGATGTTTGGGTGAGCGCATGAGTTGCCTGGCAGAGCCTTGCTCGACGATTCGCCCCGCATACATGACAGCTATCTCGTCGGCAACTTCAACTGCTGCGCCGATATCGTGAGTGACGAATATGATCGACAAATTCATGGCTGCCTGAAGTTCTCGCAAAAGCAGGAGAATTTGGATCTGTACCGTGGCGTCAAGCGCCGTGGTTGGCTCATCGGCCAATAGCAAGCTCGGATTGCAGCTCAGCGCAAGCGCGATCATGGCGCGCTGGCGCATGCCACCGGACATTTCATGGGGGTAGGCATGCACTCGTCGCTCAGGGCTTGGGATACGGACGCGTTCAAATAAGTCGATAGCCTTTTTCCAGGCTTCAGCGTTTGAACAAAGCCCGTGGCGTGTCATTGTCTCGACGATTTGCTCGCCAACACTGTAAACAGGATCAAGCGCTAACAAGGGTTCTTGAAAAATCATCGAAGCCACAGCACCGCGAAAATTGGCCAGTGCTGCAGGACTGAGTTCGAGGACTTCGTGTTCACCCACACGAATGCTGCCTTCGATCAGCGTGCTGCGCGGCGGGTGAAGTCTTAAGATGGATCGCAAGGTCACGCTTTTGCCTGAGCCCGACTCGCCGATCAAGGCCAGTGTTTTTCCGGCGCCTAGGCTCAGGTCCACACCATTGACTGCGTGGATTTGCCTGGCGCCAGCTTGAAATCGAACCTTGAGTTGTTTGATCCTAAGCCGCATGCTCGGATCCCTTGATTCGGCAGCGCCTTGGGGCAAGGTTTGACTGTTCATAGATGGGTGGCTTGGGGGTGTTGTGAGCGCGGATGATGGATGAAACAGGCTGCCCGGTGCTCTGCGCGTTGCTGTTCGGCAGCGCCTTGGGGCGAGGTTTGACTGTTCATGGATGGGTGGCTTGGGGGTGTTGTGAGCGCGGATGATGGATAAAACAGGCTGCCCGGTGCTCTGCGCGTTGGTGAATCGGAACCAGCGACGGTGCAGACTGCTGGCACATCGCCACTTGATACTTGCAACGCGTGTGAAATCGACAACCCGCAGGCGGATTGATAGGGTTGGGTGGATCGCCGCTTAAAGGAGCTTCCTCGGTACGATGATCAGGGTCCATGCTTGGCATCGATGAAAGAAGCGCCGCCGTGTAAGGGTGTGCAGGCTCATTAAAGAGCGTCTCCGATGGGCCGGTTTCAACGACTTCGCCCAAATACATGACTAAAACCCGATCTGAGATATAGCGAACAACATGAAGATCATGACTGATAAACAAATAAGTAAGACCCAGGCTGTCCTTGAGGTCCATCAGCAAATTGAGGACCTGGGCCTCGACCGACTTATCGAGCGCTGAAACCGCTTCATCCAGGATGATCACCCTCGGTTGCAGCGCCAAGGCTCGGGCAATATTGACCCGCTGCCTTTGTCCGCCCGAAAGCTCATGGGGGTAGCGACCACCGAATCGGCTAGGGTCAAGTCCCACCCTTTGCATGAAGTCTTCAGCCCGCTCGTAGGATTCTTTTGAGCTGACGCCATGGACCTGTGGCCCAAAAGCGATCGAGTCGAGAATGGTCAGACGTGGATTCAGCGAGGAATAAGAATCCTGAAAAACCATTTGGACCTGCCTGCGAAACTCGCGAAGACTTAAGTCACGGCCCACCGTTTTGCCATCAAAGATGACATGACCCTGATCGGGTTCAATCAAATGCATTAACAAGCGTGCAGTCGTTGACTTGCCACAGCCCGATTCGCCAACAACGCCAAGGGTTTCACCGTCATAAAGTGTGAGGTCAATGCCATCGACCGCACGAACCAGGGTTCGCTTGCCCCCAAAGATCGACCCACTTTGGCGAACCGGAAAGTGCTTTTGCAAACCTTGGACCTGAAGGAGAATTTTTTCAGCACTCATTGCTTAACCTCCATAGCCGATCGCAAACCATCGGATAACAGGTTAAAACTGATTGATGTGATAAAAATCATTACGCCGGGTAAGGCTGCAATCCAGGGCTGTGTGTAGATAGCAGTCCGTAGGGTGTTTAGCATCAAGCCCCATTCGGGCTGAGGAGGCTTGACGCCAAGTCCCAAAAACGAGAGCCCTGATGCCAATATCATCGATACAGAAATAAGACTTGTTGCATAAACGAAAATAGGTCCCAAGACATTGCCAAGCACATGTACGCGGACAATGGTGAATGCTGCAGCGCCTGAGGCTCTTGCCGCTTCCACATAGTCGCGATGACGCACTTGCGTTGTAACGCTTTCCGCAACCCGGGCAATCGGCGGAATAAAAACAATCGTGAGCGACAAAAGTGCATTAAAAATACCAGCGCCTAGCGCACCCGATAAGGCAATGGCGAGCAGCACCGATGGGAATGCGTAAAACACATCGATCGTCCGCATGATTGCCCCGTTGATAAGACCGCCTGCATAGCCAGCGAGAATGCCTAGGGCTGATCCGATGATAAATGCCACCAACACCGGCGTAATGCCCATGAACAAGGAGAGTTGTGCACCCACCATGAGTCGCGACAACATATCCCGGCCAAGCTCATCGGTACCGAGTGGAAATCCCTCGGTGCCTATGGGCTTGAGTCGCTTGAGCATCGATGCCTGAAATGGGTCGGCAGGCGTCATCCACTGGCCAAAGAGCGCTAAAAGCACCAGTGCCAAGACCACCATGGCAGCGGCCACTGCCACGCGATCGCTCAAGAAGCGACGGCCAACCCCACGCCAATAACCATCAGAACGTTCTATACCTGAAGATGACATCGTAACTACAACCTTTAGCTACGCTGGATGCGTGGATCAAGCGCGGATTGGATGATGTCAACCAGAAGATTTAACACCACAAAGAAAAGAGCGAGTACGAGAATCGTGCCTTGTAAAAGTGGCAGATCGCGCTGAAAAATCGCTGAGTTGAGCAAAAAGCCTGTCCCCGGCCAAGAGAACACCGTCTCGATCAGAATTGATCCCCCAAGCAGATAACCAAGCTGTAAACCCATCACGGCTAAGGCCGTTGGCGCTGCATTTTTCACAACGTGCAAAAAAATATGCAGATCACGCATGCCCTTGGCACGCAAACCAACCACGAACTCTTGCGCGAGAATTTCAGCGACCAAGGCGCGCAGTGTGCGCGCAATAATGCCCATGGGGATGACGCTCATCGTGAGGGCAGGCAAGATCAAGTGCTTGATATGCTCCCAGTTCCAAGTCCAGTCGCTTGAGCCGCCTGGGCCTGCGCCGGTTGCGGGCAGCCACATCAGGATCGACGAGAAAATAATCACTAAGACCATACCAAGCCAGTAGTGAGGCACACTGACACCGACCACAGAAAGCGCAGTAGCAACCCGGTCAATCCAGGAATTGCGAAAGTAGCCTGCGACAAAGCCAAATAACGAACCCAACAAGAAGCCTATACCCGTCGCCACACAGGCGAGCATGAAGGTGTTGGAAACCGCTCGCATCACCTCAGCGGTGACCGGTCGATTGGTTGCGATCGAGGTGCCAAGGTCGCCCTGGATTGCCCGTCCTATCCAGCTCAAAAATTGCTCGGGATAAGAAGGTGTTGGAAACCGCTCGAATTACCTCAGCGGTGACCGGTCGATTGGTTGCGATCGAGGTGCCAAGGTCGCCCTGGATTGCCCGTCCTATCCAGCTCAAAAATTGCTCGGGATAAGAACGATCAAAACCATAGAGCTGTCGCAACTGCTCTTGCAAGGCAGCCGATGCATCGGGTGGTAACACTGAAACCAGCGGATCACCAGGCGCCAGATGCACAAGGGCAAAACAAACCAGCGAGACGCCAAGCATAATCGGCAGCGTCAAGAGCACACGCCGAAGAATATATTGAAACATGGATAAGAACTCATGCGGGGAACCAGCCTGGTTCCCCGTTGACTAAAACAATGTTATTGAATCGACATCGGTGCAATATCGATAAACCACGAACGTGGCTGGACGACGCCTTTGACTTTTGCGCTCATCGCACGCGGGCCAACATCGTGAGCGATCCATACAAAAGGTGCTTCTTCGACGATTCTTGCATGTAGTTTTGCAAGCGCCGCGTCGCGACCTTTATCGTCAAAGGTGGTGCGCGCAGCACCGATCAAATCGTCAAACTCTTTGTTGACGAAGTAACCCCAGTTGTTTGAAGTTGGCGGTACCGTCTTTGAACTTGTAAAACGCACCATGGCAAAGAAGGGGTCCATCGCCGCGAAGCTCACATTGGTCGCATTTGCGCCATTTGCACTGGGATCCTTTGCACCCTTGCGCCAGTTGGTAAACAAGGTGTTCCATTCGATCACATCAAAATCAACATCGAAGTAACACTGCTTAAGGCTTTGTTGCACGAATTCATTCATCGGCAAGGGTTGCATCTGGCCAGACCCTGATGCTGAGATTTGAATCTTCACCTTTAGCGGCTTGCCCTGGGAGAAGCCAGCGTCTGCCATCAGTTTGCGCGCTGCCGCAACGTCATACTTGATATCGAACTTGGGGTTGCCCCACCAGGGATGTCCGGGTGGTACGGTGCCCTTGGGAATTGCCATCATGCCCCCGAGCAGTTTTTGCAAGCCTTCGCGATCGACGCATAAATTGGCGGCATGACGCACCCGTTTATCGAGCCAGGGCGAGCCTTCAGCAAAGGAAAGCTGCCAGGGCCAGACATGGGGCTGGGCATTGGTGTAGACGCTAAAGCCGCGTTGCTTGATTTGGGCAACCGCATCGGGTGCAGGCGCTTCAATCCAGTCGACCTGGCCCGACAGCAAGGCTGCGGTCCGCGCATTGGCCTCAGGCATAGGTACAAGGACGACGCGATCGAGTTTTGGCGTGCGTGCCGGATCCCAGTAAGCCTTATTGGCCACAAGTTCTAAGCGTTCGCGTGGGACAAAACGAGCCATCTTAAAGGGACCGCTACCTGATGCGTCGGCGGCAAAAGCAGCCCAAGCTTGCTTGGCGCGCTCGGCGGGGTCGGTCACCGAGGCGGGCACCGCTTTGAGCTTGGCGTTCCAATGTGCAGGCGAGGCCATGAATAGGTTGGTCAGATTGAGCGGCAGGAAGGAGTCGGGTTCGCTCGTTGTCAGCTCAACGGTGACATCGTCAATTTTTCGCGCTGAGCGAAGGGTCGGCATGCGCGAGGTGGTGACGCCGATTTGTGATGGGTCGAAGTGAGCGGCGGACTTATCCAAGACTTTTTGCACATTCCAAACCACCGCATCGGCATTAAAAGCAGATCCGTCGTGGAACTTGACACCCGAGCGAAGCTTAAAAACCCATTTGGTCTTGTCCTTGGCGTCGACCGCCCAAGAGCTTGCAAGCCCAGGGATGAGTACGCTTGCAGCATCGGCCTTCGATAAATCCCAATGGGTTAGGGCGTCATACATCGGGATACCGGTAAAGCGGTTACCCTCAAAACCTTGGTCAGGTTGGCCTAAGGTGCGTGGAATATCTGCGGCGGTCATCGCAATACGGAGCACTTTTTCTTGAGCTTGGGCGCTTGCCAAACCAAAAACAAAAGTGCTCACGCCGAGCGCTAGCCAGGACTTTTTGGCGAATGAATTGAACATCGTAGTGAATCTCCGAACAAAGACGATTGAAAACGGCCACGAGGGGACGGGCTCTTGAGAACCCG
>VGHV01000029.1 GCA_016868095.1 Betaproteobacteria bacterium | reverse complement strand
GTGCCCATCTACCAGGCGTCAGTTTCAATTACTTTCCTAAGGTATAGCCTTTATAGCAAAAAGTTGTTGCTATCACTGGCGCATCGAAGGTAAGTTCAGTTTTATCGCTCTCTTTCAGGCTCACGCACACCATGCTCGCTGATAACGATCCGGTCTCTGACAGCACCCCCGAGGCGCAACAAACGCTGGCGCGCGCAGCCGACTTAAGCAGCTGCGCCTATATGAACGATCTTTTCTGAAAGAGCCTATGCTTGGTTTTCCCTTACTTGTTTTTCCTTTAAAAAACGCTTCAACTGCCGGTCGTGCCTGCTCGCCGCAGTGGACGGTCCAGGCTTCACCCAAGGCTGCCAGCTGGAACCCTTAACACCCATCGGCTTATCGCCCATCACGGTGACGCGCTGAATAATTCTCTCGCCTACAAAGTCATTGAGCACGAAATGCTGAGTGCAACGGTTATCCCAGATCGCTATGCAATTCGGAGTCCATCGATATCTGACTGTGAATCGAGGATTTGTAACCCAACGCGTGAGATGGGCAAGCAAATTCTCGCTCTCCGTCGCTTGTAACTCAACAATGCGTCGTGTGAAGTGCTCATTCACGTAAAGCGCACGCCGGCCCGTTTCCGGATGAACTCGCACAACAGGATGAACGGCCATCTGTTCCGGTCTATTGTGCGGGTGGGCGTCATGTAGGGCTGTAAGGCCATCGCAAAGCGATCGCATCGGTTCAGACATTTCTTCATAAGCCGCGTAAAGACTCGCCCACATCGTGTCCCCGCCTACTTCGGGACATCGAACCATTTTGAGGATCGACATCACCGCTGGCTCTTCTCTGAAAGTAATGTCTGTATGCCATTCGTCGGCGACGCCGCCGTGAGTGGCTGCGAGCTCGAACAATTCAGTATGCTGCGTGAAAGGATTCTTCAAATTTGGATGGCCCTCAAGGGGGCCAAACATGCGGCCAAACTCAACATGCTGATCAACAGTCAAGTTCTGGTTTGGGAAAAACAAGACTAGATGTTGAAGGAGCAGCTGCTTAATCGCGTCGATCTCTTGCTTGGTCGACAGTCGCGCGAGATCGATGCCATAGACCTCTGCGCCAAGCGCACCTGCGAGTCTGACAACGCGACAATCTTGGACAGAATGGGGAACAGCGTTCATGCGACTTCCGTTGTGAAAATTACAAATAAACACGGTAAAGAAAGACTCACCTGTAGTCAGATCAGTCATAAGGCCCAGCACTTAAGTGACAGGTTTCTTCAACACCGAGTATTCTGCCCTCCGATTTAACCAATCGTTCGGCGAGGCGACAGTCGGATCGTGAACGTCAGCGAGCGGTCTAATTTTAGAAGTCCAAAGGAGCGTTTAATGCACCTAGCGTTAAGTTTGTAATCTGCTATGACGTCTGACGAAAGAACCTTGTACAAGAAAAATCAAAAGCGTATGCTCAAAGAGGACTCCGCACGCCTAACGTGCGACGAGATCTTCAAACAAGGGGGAAAGCAGACATGGTCAGGATCGCCTTTTTTCTTGGAATACTTTTTTTCGGATTAAATTCCTTCGCTCAAGGACGGGGTGAAACAGTCAGATTTCAAGACTATGTTGGGCCAGGTAACTTGATGGCTCGAGTAGCCATTGAGAAGGGATTCTGCGAAAAGGCCGGCCTCAAATGCCAATTGCAAGTACTTGCTTCTGGACCACTCGGTGTCCAAGCATTGATGGCAAAAAGCATCGACGCTGGATTCTTTACAAATACTGTCATGGTTGGTCCAGTTTCTCAGGGGGCCAAAATCAAGATGGTAGTTGGCGCAGCAACCGCTAATCCTGCAATTCTGATAGCCGGGAATCACCTTGCTTTTCCAAACGCTGACAAACAGTGGCCTCACTTTATGCCGGATTTACGCGGGAAAAAGATTGGTGTGCCAGCGCGAGGATCGCTGATGGAGTTCATCCTGACATGGATGGTTGTTAAATCTGGAATGAAAACCGACGATGTCACAATCGTTGCGGTAGGTGGCCCAGACACTGCATATGGCGCACTCGTATCTAAGCAGGTTGATGCGCTGATGATGTTCGAACCAGCGGGATCCATGTGCGCAGTTTTGGGTACTTGTAAAGTCGTCTGGCGAGCAGCTACGGATCGCCAACCCGCAGAAATGTTTGCCCATAACAGCGGCGGCAATGGGATCGTGTTAACACAAGACTACATTGACCGGAACCCCCATGTTGTTGATGCAATCACTCAGGTCTTTAAGGAGGCAGACGTATTCATCAATAATCCAGCTAACTTTGAGGAAGTGATACAAATCACCCGCAAGTACTATCGGTTGGAGATACCTAGAGGCGACGATGTTATTCGGTACTCGATCAAGTTAGCCATCGACTCAAAAAACTATGTGGCTCGCCTAGATCGCAAGGCGCTTCAAGCTCAACTTGACTTTATGGTCGAAACAAAAATGGTCGAAAAATTGCCACCACTGAGTTCTTTTATTTTGGCAACTGCGCCCTGAGAAATTGGTGTGCACGGGATTGTTGACCTCAGCGGACTTACAGTTCGCTTTTCTGAATCGATAACGGCAGTTGACAGCTTTTCCCTACAATTGTTCGAGCGGGAATTTGTCTCAATAGTAGGACCAAGTGGCTGCGGAAAGACAACGGTCTTGAACGTTCTTGCTGGTTTAATCGAGACATACGATGGAGATGCGTTTATAGACGGACAAAGGCCAATCGCTGGCGATTCCCGAGTTGCTTATATGCTGGCACGTGATTCGCTATTGCCTTGGCGGAGCGCTCTCGAGAACGCCTCTTATGGCTTGGAGATTAGGGGAATCGACGAGACAGTACGAAAGGAACGCGCCGCTAAACTACTTTCAAAAGTGGGTCTTGCAGGATTCGAGGATGCGTGGCCTAAGACGCTCTCCCAAGGAATGCGGCAACGCGTTGCGTTAGCAAGGACGTTTTGCCTAGAATCCCAACTCCTTCTAATGGATGAGCCTTTTGGCGCACTCGATGCACAGACAAAAATTCAACTTGAAGACTTGCTCCTTGAACTCTGGACTACTGAGGCGCGGACCGTACTGTTCGTAACCCATGACCTTTCGGAAGCCGTAGCCCTGTCCGACCGAGTAATCGTCATGAGCCCGCGACCCGGTAAGATCCTAGCCGACGTGAGGGTTGATTTAACACGCCCTCGATCGGTGCGCCAACTCCAAAGCGATCCTAAGTTTCTTAACCTCTACGGGACGATATGGAAGATTTTTGAACAAGGGGTAAATAACACCGCTGGGTGCAAAAGTTGAGCAGATCGAGGCAAATACTTTCCCACGGCCTTTTTTGCGTTCTATTTTTTTCGATCTGGGAGATTTCGCACCGGATCGGACTACTGAGTCCTACTTTCTTCGGAAGCCCGATCGGAATCACTCAATTTCTTTGGGAAGGATTCTTTGTTAAAGCCATCCTGTGGAAACAGCTGGGATACACACTTTTCGGGACACTTTTTTCCTTTGTGATCGGTAGTACGTTAGCCCTTTGCCTTGCGCTAATTTTTTTCATGTACCCTCGGCTTGAACGAGCTTCGGAACCATATTTGACGATTTTTAATGCGATGCCAAGGATTGCGCTCGCGCCGCTTTTTCTACTCTGGTTCGGCCTCGGTTTGGGCTCCAAAATAGCAGTTGGCTCTAGTCTATCTTTCTTCATCGTCCTCTCTTCGGCCATTGCAGGAATGCGCAGCGTCAGCCAGGACCATTTAACTTTGTCACGAACACTGGGAGCAAACTCTCGCCAAATTTTCTTCAAACTGACGCTGCCTACCGCTGTTCCGACCTTGTTTTCTGGATTACGGCTGGGTTTGATTTATTCAATGCTTGGAGTGATTGGCTCGGAACTGATTGCTGCGGAACACGGAATTGGACAGCAACTCTCCTTTCTTCAATCGATGTTCAACATGAACGGAGTAATGGGTCTTATTGGTTTACTCGCCGCAATCGGCATGATTCTGACAAAGTCAATGACGGCTCTCGAACAAAGGCTCCTACGATGGCAATGAGGCGTCTAGTTTTAACGAGTTTTGTAAGCGAAGACTTGTTGTACCGGCTATCACTGGTGTTCTTCATCGCTTGGAAGGCGTTTAGATGAATAACTCACTGATGTATCAGATTAATATTGAGCAGGATCGATGCCAAGGTCATAGCCGTTGCTGCTCGATTGCGCCAAATTTTTTTGAGTCAGACGACTTTGGTAATGTGCGACTCAAAGGCGATGGCACCATTTCCCCTGACTTCGAGACCATTGTGAGACTCGCTGTTGCCAACTGCCCGGAACGGGCTTTATCCCTGACGAATTTATCTGAGCAGCAAGTTAAGACATGACGACTAGTAAACCGGTAACCGACTGGGCAACCGATTGGACCCACTTTGATCTACGTTGGGTAGAAGATCCATTTCCCATTTGGGAGGACTTGCGCTCACGGTGCCCAATCGCACACTCGATGCGTTTTGAGGATGGTGCCTTTTTCCCTTCGACATATGAGTATGTACGAGAGATTGCCTACGACTCTGATCATTTTTCGTCACGGCGAGTG
Organism: Betaproteobacteria bacterium; assembly: GCA_016868095.1. GTDB lineage: Bacteria > Pseudomonadota > Gammaproteobacteria > Burkholderiales > Burkholderiaceae_E > UBA3064. Next base: position 9,128 of record VGHV01000029.1, on the reverse strand, counting down.
ATTGTCAGGGAAAAGAAAGTTGAGCTTCAACCTAACCCGCCTATTACCTCGGACCCGCCTGAACACACAGCTGCGAGAAAACTTCTTCTTCCAGCTTTTACTGAGAAAGCTATTCAGCGTTTTGAGGCAAGAACGCGCCAAGTGTGCATTGATCTTCTTGATAACATTGGCGGGGTCGAGTCTTGTGATGCCTCGATCCAATATGCTCAGCACATTCCTGTGCTTGTGATTTCGGAAATGCTCGGCCTACCTGCCGATGATGGAGATCGGTTTCGCGATTGGATTCATCGACTATTGGAAGTAGGTCCAACCGACCCAATCGTTGCAGACAAAGCCCTGCAAGAAATTACTCTGTACTTCGTGGGTCAGGTGGCAGATCGAAAGCCAGGTGGGCATCTTTTTGAAGCTTCAGATCTGATCAGCTTCCTTTTATCCGCGAAAATCAACGACGAACCCTTACAAGAGTCCCATCTTGTAGGAACCCTTAGACTACTTCTTATTGCGGGCATTGACACAACTTGGAGCGCAATTGGATCAAGCATTTGGCACCTTTCGACTAACCCTAAGGATCTTAGGAGATTGGTTAACGATCCTAATCTGATACCTACTGCAATTGAAGAGTTTCTTCGGGCTTATTCTCCCGTAACAATGGCGAGAGAGGTAGTTAAGGAGACTAGCCTAGGAGGCTGTAACTTCACAGTTGGCAGTCAGATTTTGCTTTCATTTCCCGCAGCGAATCGAGACCCGAGCGTCTTCGAGCAGGCAGATAGAGTGATCATTGATCGGCAAGAGAACCCTCATGTAGCTTTCGGTCTCGGAAGGCATCGATGTCTTGGTTCAAATCTAGCGAGAATGGAGATAAGGGTTGCGCTTGAAGAGTGGTTAAGACGCCACCCCGTTTTTTCCCTAAAAATAGGAGAAAAGGTGAAATGGTCTGAGGGCACTGTTCGTGGGCCTAGAACTCTGCCAGTGACACTTGGCAAGTCAGAGCAGGTTTGTGAATAGCTTAGCCAAAAGGAGGTTCGCAGGGTCACATTGCGAGAGGTACACATGGCGCAACTCCCCTATGGGAGTCTGACTGCCTGAGGCGTCAACAGGCAGCTTAAAATGCCGGCAGGCCGCGAGGGATAATAAACTGACCATCGCCCCAGGCTTCAGTGTAGGTCCGTCGACCCTCGGAGACCTGTTGCACGGCCTTATAGATAAGGTCTCCGGCGCTATCAAGGCTTATACGGCCCTCGATCAGATCGACTAACGCCACATCAATGCCATCGCGCCAGTGACTTACTGTCTCGGGATTTCCGCAGATCTTGATGGTGGGCGACAGTGGGTTACCCGATGGGTTGAAGACACCCATAGAGAAGAGAGTGACCTGTGCGCCGGCAGCGACCATACCCGTGATCGAGCACGGGCTGAAGAATGGTGTATCCATGAAATGCAGACCCGCTCCAGCAGGAGGCTGACCGAAGTCAAGACAACTTTTAAAGCGGGCACTGCCGATTTTGCACAAGGCGCCCATCGTTTTTTCAACGAGCGTGGTCAGCCCCGCCTCAATATTCTCGGCCGTCGGATTAACGCCGCGATATCGATCACCGTTGGCAGCCATCCGCGACTCAGTAACTTCAATACGGGCCAGGATAGACTGGGCAATCTCATCGCTAACCGATTGTTGTCTCACCACAGACTCACCCCCGATGAACTCGGCTGTTTCGGAGACGATCACCCTCGCGCCACACGCTACAGCATGGTCTACAAATCGACCGACTGCAGGGTTCACGCATACGGCGCTGGAAGCATCCGAGCCCCCGCACTCCAAGGCAAAGGTTAAACTGGACCAAGGGCAGGACGAGCGTCTCTGAGTTCGTACGAATTCAGCCTGCTCGGACAATACCTTTACAGTACGCTCGATCATGCGCTCAACGCCATGGGCATCCATGAAAGCCAGCACTTGGATCGCATTACCTAGAACCGCAAGGCGTTCCCGCCATATACGAGCAGCCGCCCGGTCATGGCACAAAACTACGGCTGCCCCCACGTTTGGATGGGTGATCAACCGAAATACAATGTCGTCCTGTAACTGCGCATCTGTCGACTGCAGCCCTCGCTGAAACTCGCCTCGTATCAGCAGTACCCTGTCGTCACCAGCGGGGCGGCTCGCATCGTAGCGGGACGCAGCCAATTCGACCACTCGATTTGCCAGCGCCACGGTCGATACCAGCGCCAAGTGGTTACGGACACCGACCCGGCCGTCGGCCCGTCTAAATCCCTGGAAATTAGGGCCATCCTCATCGACAGTTGTGGACATGAACATGCTCGCCTGTCGAGATACTCCGCGTGGCGACACCGATGGGAACCCCATATTTTATGATTGCCTCACCTTCTCGAATCGCGCACAAGGCAGCTTTGTGTCCAAATGGGATCTCACTGGTCAGGCTGAGTCCATCCTGAGTGACTCTTTCGTGCTGATGAAAGTCAAGCAGGGTTACAACGTTGTCGGCGGGACTCACTCTAAGCGCTATTCGCGGCATTATGTTAGACCTACAGGTTCATTTGGAAGTGAGTGTATTCAGCAAGATTCGTTATCTCGGCGAAATGGAGAATGTTACCGCATGCGTCATGAAAAATGCTGGTGACCTCACCAACCGCTGAATTCAGCGGAACGCCCAGTAAATTTGAGGTTTCAATTTCAGCCACCGAGATGACAGACATAATAAGTTTTACTTAGTGTGATTGTTCCTCTACAGTATCTTTGCGTTGTTAATTCAGCAAGACTGGAGACACCTATCGAGAAACACCTTCGTCACTGGGCTCTACTCATCCTGCCTTGGGGCATGCTCATAGCTGCCTGGCAGGCGGTAGCAGTGTCGGGGCTAGTCAATCCGGGACTGATGCCTACGCCAGGTCAGGTCGGGGGCAAGCTGGTCGAGTTGCTACTTGGCGGAAGCCTTGGCATCGACATTCTTCGATCGACCCAACGCGTAGTTATTGGCGTGTTTCTTGGCATCCTGGTGGCAGTCCCCGTCGGCTTTCTAATCGGTTGGTACAAAAATGCGCGAACCTTTCTCGATCCTTTAATTAATTTTTTTCGTGCGCTTCCACCCATCGCCCTCATACCGCTCGTCGTGGTCTATTTCGGTATTGATGAGCCCGCCAAAGTCATCATTCTTTTCTATGCCAGTTTCTTTGCGGGCGTGATCGTCATGTACGAGGGCGTAGCACAGATCAGTCCGATCTTCGTAAAGGTATCTCGCACGCTGGGTGCAAGTGACGGTGAAATTTTCCTTAAGGTGATCGTACCGCTCACCATGCCGCACACTCTCACAGCCTTACGCGTTGCTCTTGGGGTTGCGTGGGCGACGCTTGTTGCGTCTGAACTGCTTGCGGCACAGCAGGGGCTGGGAGCGCTCATACAAAGTGCCGGATCGTTTTTTCAAATCGACATCATATATGTAGGCATTGTTTGCATAGGCTCTGTAGCACTCAGTATGGATCTAGCGCTACGTGCTTTCACCCGCAGGCTCATTCGCTGGCAAGATCGGGTTGAAGCGCAATGACAAGAGCAGTCAGAGGCCGCCCGCGTATTGTCTTTGAAGATGTATCGGTTGAGTTTCCGGTTGAAGATGGACGCTTGAGCGTGGTCGACCGCGTAAGCCTCAGCATCTGCGAGGAGGAGTTCATTTGTATAGTCGGACCGTCGGGCTGCGGCAAGACCACGCTCATGAACGTGGCCGCGGGCTTTGAACATCCGTGTAGCGGACGGGTGACACTTGACGGCAAACCCATTGAGGGGCCAGGCCGCAACCGAGGTGTGATTTTTCAGGAGTACGGTGTTTTTCCATGGCTCAACGTACGCGATAATATCCTGTTCGGGATGCGCCTTCGCAGCAGCCGGGTACCAGCGTCGGAGCAAGAGGCGATCTGTCAGAAATATCTTGATCTAATGGGGTTGAAGGATTTTGCAAACGCGTTTCCTAAGACTTTATCTGGAGGCATGCGGCAACGTCTGGCCATCGCACGTGCTTATGCCGCACAGCCCGAGTTCTTGCTGATGGATGAACCGTTTGGTGCCCTCGATGCTCAGACGCGTTCCAAAATGCAAAACCTTCTACTTGATGTGCTACAGCGCGAGGGTAAGACCGTCTTGATGATTACACACTCGGTAGATGAGGCCATCTATCTTGCCTCGCGCATTGTTGTGGTTACCGCACGGCCGGCGCGCATCAAGAAGATAATCGAGGTGCCCTTTGCCTATCCAAGACGCGAGGGCCTGCAAGAAACTCCAGAGTTCGGGGCTCTCAAGGCCTATGTACGCGACCTCGTCATGGCGGAATACGAGGTCCAGCAGCAGCTTGGTTCCGCCAGTGCTGGCCCGGCATGACGCCATGCCGGGTTATTTCCAAATAACGTCGGTGTTTCCGGCGCAAGGAGACGAACATGAGAGAGAGCATTCAACCCCGTCGACGGCAGTTGATTGCCGCTGGCGTGGTTGCCAGCGGTCTGGGGAGCTTTGGTGCCCCAGCGATCGCGCAAAGTCGCACAAAGATTCGAATGGGCTATGTCGATACCCTGGCCGTCACAGGGCAGATCTGGACAGGTGTTCACCGGGGCCATTGGGCCAAAGAAGGTATCGAGTTCGACCTTGTCAAGTTCAATACGGGTCTAGAACTCTTTAACGCCATGATCGGCGGTAGTCTGGATATGCTATCTACTGGGGCGGTTATCTCGAATTTTCCGGCGCGCGGACAGGGCAAAGCGTTTCTGATCAACAATATTGAATTTGCCACTGCCCAGTTGTGGATCCGCGAAGATCAAGGGGTCAAAACCTGGGCCGATCTTAAGGGCAAGCGCATTTCGACAACCCTGGGTACCACTGCTCACGTTTTTCTCGATGCTGCGCTACGTGCAAATAATATCGATCCAACCAAAGATATCGAACTGATCAATCAGGGCATGCCTGTCGCCGTTACCAGCTTCATTTCAGGTGCGGTACCTGCCGTTGCGCTTTGGGTGCCTTTCAACATTCAGGTTCGGCAACGGGTGCCCTCAGCAAAGATGCTGGTGGATGCTTCGGCCTACTTCCCCAAGTCAGCCATTGTGGGCGGCTGGGCTACGCGGGCCGACTATTATGAAAAAAACCGCGCAATCCTCGCCCAGGTAGTTCGGGGCTGGGCAGCGTCCAATGATGACCTGATGCGAAACGCTGCTGAGATACTGCCCGTGATTCAATCCAAAAATTATCCGCAGGTACCACTCGAGGAGCTGAACGAGCAGTTTAGGGCGTCCAGGTACCATACGGCTGCAGAATGGCGCAAGCTCTATCAGGACGGAACTGCGCTGAGCTGGCTTCAACAGGTCACAGACTTTTACGCGCGTTTCGGTGGTATCCAGAACCCAGTGCCGTCACGAACCTATTTCGACACTTCTATTCTCGTCGACAACGTCAAGGCTTAACAAGGTCCGGCGCGTGGTTTCAGACACCTGGGATCACATAGTCGTTGGAGCAGGGTCGGCCGGTTGCGTGGTGGTCAATCGACTGATTCGCGCTGGAAGGCGCGTACTGCTGCTGGAAGCAGGCGGGCCAGATGGTGCCTTCTGGCTGCGTCTGCCGGTCGGATACTTTCGGACTATTTTCGATGCACGCTTCTCCCGGCAGTTCGAACTGGAGCCACAGGCTGAGACGGGCAACCGCCGCATCATCTGGCCTAGGGGTCGCGTCATTGGCGGGTCAAGCTCGATTAACGGCCTGCTGTACATCCGAGGCCAGCATGCTGACTATAACGACTGGTCTCGATTGGGGGCTACTGGCTGGTCCTTTAATGAGGTGCTGCCCTCATTTCGTCGAACTGAGCGCTTTGAGGGTCCAGCGAGTCAATACCACGGCACCGAAGGAGAACTCGGCGTAAGTACGCTGCGCAACGAAGACCCCAGCTGTATGGCATGGCTGGAGGCTGGACAGCAATTCGGTCTGCCTGCTAACCCGGACTTCAACGCAGCCAGTGATTTCGGTGTTGGTCGATTCCAGCTGTCTATTCTTGGACGTTGGCGCTGTAGCGCGGCGACGGCGTTTCTGAAACCTTTGCTCCAACAGCCGGGGCTCACAGTACATACCGGTGTGTTAGTCACGCGCATATTGTTTAAGGGCAAACGGGCTGTCGGCGTAGAAGCGATTCAAGAGGGGCGTATGCAGCAATTTAGATGTGAAGGCGAAGTCATCCTATCGGCCGGCAGCCTTCAGTCACCCCAACTGCTTCAGCTATCAGGGATCGGCCCGGCTGATCACCTGCGCACCCTCGGTATCGATATGATTCACGATTCACCTGAGGTCGGTGATAATCTACAAGATCACTATCAGGCCAGAACGATTGTTCGACTTCGGGATCCCATCTCGCTCAATGACCAAATGCGCACCCCCCTGGGGCTTGCACGCATGGGATTGCAGTGGTTGCTATCTGCAAGTGGCCCGCTCACCGTAGGTGCGGGCCAGGTCGGCGGATTCGCCTGCACGTCACAGTCGCGCGATGGCCGACCCGATATTCAGTTCAATGTCATGCCGCTATCGGTGGATAAACCCGGTACGCCACTACATCGGTTCTCAGGCTTCACGGTCGCCGTATGCCAGTGTCGCCCCGAATCAACCGGCTCCGTACGAATACACACCAGTGATCCCACTGTAACACCGGTTATTGTCTCGAACTACCTGCGCGAAAGTCGAGATCTAAGCACACTGGTAGAGGGCCTGGAGATGGCACGCGAAATCTACCGGCAACCTGCTTTCGCGAATCGTTGGCTCGAGGAAAAGCTTCCAGGCGATACAAATTTGGATGAATTTGCGCGCAACTTCGGTGGCACCGTATTTCATCCCACCAGCACGTGCCGCATGGGCAGCGATCAGCGGGCTGTCGTCGATCCTTACCTTCGCGTCAACGGCGTAGAGGGCCTACGGGTTATCGATGCCTCGGTTATGCCCCGGGTGGTTTCCGCAAATACCAATGCCGCCACCATCATGATCGGCGAGCATGGAGTGTCGCGGCTACTCAATTCGAGCAAGGGGTAATTACCAAAGTAGCTCGGTGTTTTTTGAATCCCGTTGGGGAGCACACAATCGGCAAAGGTTCTCGGTGGCTTGTGATTATGGCTAGCTCAGTAGGACTGACAGCAAGGAACGAGGCAGGATGTGCCTCGGCGAAGGAGCCTCAAAGCTAGGTCGGGTCGCGACATCGAACGAAAACTTACTTTGCACTTGATCCCACACCAATAATCGAAAAAACTAGGCATGTAAATCGGATACTAGATGGAGTGAACACTGGGTGCAATTCTTTACAGATTTACTTTTTGAATCGTTACACTGATTACTAAACTTTTTGCATTTACAAACATTTACTCGAGACTTGATTGTGACATAGTAGGCAGATGTTAATAACATTATGTCCAGTGTATCGATCCGAAATTTTCCTTTTAACTAATCGATATAACTTTGAAGACAAACTATGACCAAATACAAAAGGACGTTGCTCAAAGCAGGGCTTGGAGTAAGTCTTCTACTAGGTCTCGGCTTAAGCAAAGCGGCAGCTGAATCAAACGATGATGCTGCAAAAGTCATAGCCTCGGTAGAGGCTTTTCGTTTGGCTATGCTGAAGGGAGACGGTGGTGCGCTAGAGCAACTTTGTGCGGATCAGATGAGTTACGGGCATTCCGCAGGCCGTATCGAAACGAAGGCTCAATTCATTGCGGCTTCAACATCGGGCAAGTCAACATGGAGTTTCATCAACCTCACTGAGCAAAGCGTGAACATAGTTGGCGACTCTGCCATTGCAAGACATGTACTCAGTGGGGAGACACTCAGTGATGGAAAGACCACAGCGATCAAGATAGGTATCCTCATGGTGTGGCAAAGACAGTCAGGTGCATGGCGACTGCTTGCGAGACAAGCCTATCGGATCTAGTAGGCAACTAAGAAATCGCCTTTGGTGCGACTCAAAGACCTAACCAACCCCGTCACATGGCAAAAGCTTCAAAGCCTTTACTGTTGCAACCCCAAGCCGAGATTGCCGCTTATCGAGCGGCTGTCTTTCTAAGTACCTTGGCAACAGTGGCAAAGTAAGTCATCGCAAGCTTTGCTGGAACGACCAGGCGCTTGCGTGAATCGGCCGCTTGTGCCTCGAGCGTCACAAGCCCGAGGGCAACGAGTTGATGAATACGCTTGTGAATCGTCGCCGGAGAACCGTAGCTCGAATCACTCATCAACTGTCGGACCGAACATGCGTGCCCCTCGTGCCACGTGCCAGCAACGTGATTCAGCAGCGCCCAGTGGTCAGGGCTAACTTTGTCGACTTGCTTCGGCAAGGAACTAAATCTTGGCTTTGGCCTTAATCGATGAGCCCTAACTCAGCGAAACCATACAGATTCGTTGGATGCTTTACCGGTTTGACCCCCAACCTCGGTGATGGCCTCCATTAGGCCTTGTCGCTGACCGTATCGGAACCCAAGATTCACTACTGTGCCGCCAAGGATCACCTGATGAAGCAGGCAGAGATTTAAATCCCTGCCAGTTTCTCGGTGAAAGCGGTAACCCTTTAACTTATCGCGACCTAGGCTGGATGCCTTGGCAGATCATAGAGTCGAGACGAACCGATTCGTCGATTCAAGTCAAGGTCGTCCGGTGCCATCGGGAGCCTTTCCACTCGATGCGGTTTCCTCCCCGCTATGGGATGGCTCTGGTGGTTTGTAATCACCAATCACACCTTTGAGCGGACAAACACCGACGACTGGACATTTGTTACAAGTGGCGAGCAATGCAATTGGGCAAAGCGTCATAAGGCCTCCTCTAATTGTTAACTTACGCCATTCAGCTTCACGATGCTAAGCTGAGCAACCATTACCCGACGGTTTCTTCCCACCTGAATGCGGTGCAAGCTTCATGCTCGCGATCTCAGGTTCATATGGTGACGATCCACTAATAGGTTTGGCCCTGTTCAAGATTTTCGAGCACTTGTTTTTCTTCAAACGCGTAGATGTAGCAAGCCGCCCTGAGTGCAAAGCCGAGCATCCGGTTTTTCGTAAGTTCAATCACATCGTGCTTATACTCCCCATCTTGCGCCTCTAAGATGGCTCCGGCAAGCGCATCAGCA
>VGHV01000028.1 GCA_016868095.1 Betaproteobacteria bacterium | reverse complement strand
ATGATAATAAGAACGCTACTAAAGCTGTGGGCGAAGCACCGTCGAGCCAGAGCAAGGGGCCAATTGCGCCATTGGCTACAAGGCCGCTTGCGTTGGCAGGTCCCATGGCTTTGTAGAGCGCATCGATTTGTGCCTGCTCGGTCGACCAAGCCTGTGATGGCTCAGCTAACCTGGCTTCTGATCTTTCTGAAACCATGCAATTGATGCAGAAAAAAGAATAATAAGACCGGAAAGCGCAAGGCCCGAACGCAATGAGCCGCTCCAATCAGCCATCATGCCACTGGCTACAGGCGCAAGAATTTGCGATGCAGCAAAGGCAATCGTGAAGGTTGCCATCGCAGATCCCCATGCAGGCTTTTGCTGGGTGCGCTTGATTAAGGCACTGATGCTTGAGGGTGCGCTAAACATACCCAATCCGAAAAGCGCAGCCGAGCATTGCATGGCAAGCGTCTGCCAAGCGGGCTCAAAGGGAATGACAGGCAGTAAGGCACCAAGCGATAAGACAAACAAGATGGCCGACATGGCGCGGCCATTGGGCCAGCTTGCAATGGGCTTTGACCAGATTAAGGGAGCAAGTAATGTACTTAGTCCAAGTACGCTCCAAACAATACTCATTTGCAGGCTGCTTGCGCCAATTGCTTTAAGCCAGGCAATGATAAAAGTCATATACACAATATAACCAAGCCCAAAACCCACGTAAGCAATAAATGCTGGCAGCAAGGGCTTTAGTGCCCAATCTGCGCTACCTTTGGCGCTGACGGGCTCATCGATTTGCTTTGAGGCCATATAGGTCACCGCAAGCATGAGCCAGGATACAACACCCATTGCAAGCCAGGTTTGGGGCCATGCACGACTACCTTGCGAAGCCATCCACCAGGGGATGAGTAAACCGCAAAGGACTAAGCCAACACCAGCACCACCGAAGAATATAGTGATGCAACGCGTTGACCACTGCGGGTCGTTGGGTGCGATATTGCTGGCCAAAGCGCCACCGCATATAAAAATGGCCGCACCGCCAATGCCCCCAAGCAGCCTGCAAATACTGAGCAAGTAGAGGTCTTGAACAAAGCCTGTGAGGCAAAGTGCAAAGGCCGTTAGCAACATGCCGCGGTTAAATAAAAGGCGGTTTCCCCAGGATTGAACAAGCAGTCGGGTGAGCAAGGCACCGAGCAAATAGCCAAGCGCGTTAGCTGTGTTGAGCGCTCCTGCTTGAGAAAAATTCAAGCTTAAATCCTCTTGCATGCCCGGCAGCACTAAAGCGTAGGCAAAGCGCGCAAACGAATTGGAGACTGAGGGCCCCAAGGAAAGGCCCAAGGCAATCCAAAAGATAGTGGGTTGCTTCAATGTTGCTGGTTCAAAGACGCAAATCAGCGTCGCGTTATCAAAGCAACTGGCAGGCCTGCTCAAAGGGCATACGTGGCAATCGTTCCATCACCTTGGCGGGATCGCCATAACCAAGGTTACAAAGAAAGTTGCTTCTTAATGTGCTGCCAGGAAAAAAGACCGCATCAACTTTAGCCTGATCAAAGCCCGACATGGGACCACAGTCGAGTCCAATTGAACGCGCAGCCATCATCAAATAAGCGCCTTGTAGGCTTCCGTTACGAAAAGCAAAGCCTTCGCGCATGACACGCCTTTCATCACCTCTGAACATATCGGCAAAAGCTGGGTTGTGTGGGAAGAATTCGGGCAGGCGTTCGTGAAAATCAATGTCGTGAGCCACGATGGCGACCACGGGCGCTGACATTGTTTTGTCGACGTTACCGGGCGAGAGCGCTGGACGAAGCTTTTCTTTGGCTTCAGCGCTGCGCAAGAAGAGGAATCGGCCTGGTTGACTGTTGGCCGAGGTCGGTGCCCACTTCATCAATGCATAGAGTTGATGCAGTTGCTCGTCGCTCACGGCCTTATCGAGCCATCCGTTTTGCGAGCGTGCTTTTAAGAACAGTTGATCGAGTGCATCGGAAGAGATCATGTTTGGCATCCTTTTTGGTGATGGGTTGTGGTGAATTTGAAATAGGTTTCTTATTTCAGTTCGACCGGATCGGGATCGCGCTTTTGGACCAGCGTGAGAATGTCGTAAGAAGCGACTAAGTCGCCTGTTTGATTCGTTACAGCAACATCCCAAGCGACAACACCTTGTCCGGCTTCGCCAGCTTTGCGGCTGGGCTTATCGATTTTGCGTTTGCAGGTCAGTCGCGCTTGGATGGTATCGCCGATGCCAACGGGTTTGACGAAACGAAGGCTATCGATCCCGTAGTTGGCTAGAACCGGGCCTGGTGAAGGATGCACGAAAAGTCCTGCTGCTGCCGACAGCACAAAGTAGCCGTGCGCAATGCGCTTGCCAAATACCGATGCTTTAGCGGCTTCCTCGTCAAAATGCATATAAAAATAATCGCCAGAAAGTCCACCAAACAAAACCAGATCAGCTTCTGTCACGGTTCGTCGATGGGTTAAAAGGCTATGACCGATCGCAAGGTCTTCAAAGTGGCGCTTAAAGGGGTGGAGTTCACTTTCAATGACAGGCGCACCGCGCTGATACTCTGCGGTCATCGCGCTCAGCATGCGAGGCGAACCTTGGACCGCAGCCCGTTGCAAATAATGTTTCACGGCGCGGATCCCGCCTAACTCTTCGCCGCCGCCCGCCCGACCAGGGCCGCCATGCTTGAGCGCTGGTAACGGCGAACCATGGCCAGTCGATTCGGAAGCGGCATCGCGATCGATGACTGCGAGTCTTCCATGCCATGCAGCAAGTTTTAGAACGGCATCTTGAGCAATCGCTGTATCGTGGGTGAATAGGCTTGCCACAAGGCTGCCCTTAGCGCGTGTTGCAAGTGACAGACCGTGATCGAAGTCACGGTAGGGCATGATGGTGCTAACCGGACCAAAGGCTTCGATGCTGTGCACGACTTCGGCATGATCAGGCCGAGCGCAATAAAGAAGCGCTGGCGCCAACATACATTCGCTATGCAAATGCTCACCAATCGGTCGGGCAGCCTTTTCAGGATCTACAAACAACTCAGTGGCGGTGAGCAATTGCTTGACCGTCGCTTGCACATCACGTCCCTGGGCGGCGCTTGCAAGCGCTCCCATATTGACCGCTTCAAGTCTTGTATCGCCGATCTGGCACTTCGAAAGTTTCTCGGCGATTGCTTCGGCCATGATGTCGATCCTATCGTGCGGGACGAGGATTCTGCGAATCGCTGTACATTTTTGCCCTGCCTTGACGGTCATTTCCTGCACGATCTCCTTCACCATCAAGTCCCATTCGGGATCGCCTGGTTGAACATCGGGACCGAGCAGGGCGGCATTGAGCGAATCGGCCTCGGTATTAACCGGTATCGAACGATGAACGATATTAGGATGCGTACGAAGCAAACGAGCGGTGTGAGCTGATCCGGTGAATGTGAGCACATCCCCCTCGAGCATGTGTTCGAGTAAGTCGGCACTTGAGCCGAGCATCAATTGCAAGCTTCCCTTGGGGAGCAGGCCGCTCGCGTCAATAAGTCGCACGAGCACTTCGCTGAGATAAGCAGTGGCGCTTGCAGGCTTAAATAGGCAGGGCATACCTGCTATAAAACAAGGTGCGAATTTTTCTAAAATACCCCAAACCGGAAAATTAAAGGCATTGATGTGCACCGCTATGCCTTCACGAGGCACCAAGATATGAGAGCCCATCCAATGGCCTTGCTTGCCCAGTGAAAGACTCGGACCCTCGTGAAGAATATTGCCCGAAGCTAGCTCGTTTTGTGCAAGCGCAGCGTAGGCAGACAATGTGGCAATGCCGCCCTCGATATCTATCCAGCTATCTTTTCTTGTCGCACCGGTATGGAAGGACCAGGCATAGAGGATGGCCTTGTGTTCCAACAAGAATTTCGCAAGTGCTCTTAGCCTTAAAGCACGCGACTGGAAATCGCCCTTTAATAGTTCATCGCGACCGATGCCCCGGCCAAAAGCGACAGCCTCGTGGCCGGGAGCGGGCTTTGCGGGCAATTGGGCAATTTGTTGTCTGAGGATCGCAGAATCGAGTTCGACACCAGGCTCCGGATGGAGCCAGTCGCCTCCGATCCAGTGCGCAAGCGGCCTGATTTGGCTATCAGGTAGTGCCGGAATTAGCGTGCTTGTCATGCGGCAATGCTCCTTTTTTTACGATGTTCTAATGTTGCAAGACTAAAACAACGCCCACAATGAGTAAGAACATACCAAACCATTCTTGTTTGTTGGTTTCTTGGCTGAATAAGCGTTTAGAGAGCAGTTGTGCAAAGACGATTTCGACTAAGGCCAGTGTTCTAACTTTTGCAGCGCTTTCAACGGCGAAAGCTAAAAACCAAGCCTGAGAGGCAAAGGCCCCCAGTGCGCCGGCAAGCAGCGAGGGACGCCAGGCCTTGAGCGTGGCGAGAAGACTTGGCCGATCGCGCCAGAGCATGTAGGCAAGCAATAGGCTGCTTTGAATCATCAAGCCAAGACAAAGAATGACGCTTGCAGAAAGTACAAAGGATGGGCTCTCGAGGGCTCGAATTGCAGCGCGAAAACCGATGGCAGCCACAGCAAACATAGCGCCTGAGGCGATTCCGAAAAGCACCGGCCTAAGCGTCCATGGCACGCCCCGGCCTGGCCAAGACATCACCAGTACACCTGCAGTCGCTGATGCGATGGCAATCATAAGCGCCTTAGACAATAAGTCACCGAGCAAAATCAAACCAAAGAGAGCAACCCATACGGGTTCTATTTTGGTCAGTGCGGTTGCCACCACAAATGACTTCTCCCGCATCGCTGCGAGCATGAGTCCTGTTGCTAGAATTTGCGAGACCCCACCAATAAACGCCCAGCGAAGACTTTCGGTACCAATGCTTGGCAGCCCTTGGCCATGGGCATACACCACGATAGCCGCAAACATGATGCCAAAGGGTAGTCCATACAAAAAACGGACCTGTGTTGCGCCAACTGTACCGATAACGCTGGTTAATGAGCGTTGGGTGGCATTACGGCCGACTTGTGCCGCGGCCGCTGTCACGGTAAAAGCAATCCAGTACCAGGGCTCAATCGTCATAAGGGCCGTTGACTCATTCATTGTTTTGAATAACTTCGGAGAAAACTACCATGATCCAGACACGCCATTTGTTTACGATAAAAGCTGAGGTTCCGAGGATTGATGATCTTGGATTAACGCCCTACGGCCATCGGCGCATTGCAAGCGTGACAGGCGGCCATTTTCAAGGCGATCGACTGCGCGGCACGGTCCAGCCCAGTCCAGGCGGGGACTGGCTTTTGCTACGAAGCGATGCTGTCTTAATGCTCGACGTTCGCATCACGCTCAAAACCGAAGACGATCAGTTGATTTATATGAGTTATAAGGGGATGCGTCATGGGCCAGCTGAAGTTATCGAGCGGCTCAACCGGGGTGAAGCCGTCGATCCAAGCACTTATTATTTTCGTAGCACACCCTTGTTCGAGACCGCATCACCCAAGTACCAGTGGCTCAATAAGTTGATGGCTGTCGCAAGCGGCCGCCGCGAGGCGAGCGGCCCGACTTACGAGGTCTACGAGCTACTTTAAATCACCGATCTAACCATTAAACCGTTCATCGGCATGCTAAAGCATCGATCCGAAACGTTCGCGAGGATCGCCGTCAGGGCCCCAAATCGACTCTGGGGCCGCTTTGGGATGCCGTTCAAAGGATTTGCCCTGTTCAACTTGCGCCAGGAATTCGGCAAGCAACTGGTTGAACAAGGCTGGCTCTTCGAGATTAATCCCATGTCCAGCACCAGGTAAAATCGCTAACTGAGCGGTTTTAATCGCACGCTTGAGCATGAGCGAGGGTTCCAAGCAAGGCTCGTCTTCGTCACCGCTCATGATGAATGTTGGAACATTAATCGCAGCGATTGCTTTGCTCAGTTCGTAGAGGCAGGGGCGTCGACCCTGATAGCCACGCATGGTATTGGCAGAGCCGAGCGCTGAGTGCTCGGCCAACTGCCGCTCATACTCGGCAAATCCCCGTGGATCTTTGCCTAAAAACTGTACCCGGGCTGCGCCATGGCCATAGGTCGCCGCGAAATGGGCCATACCGTCTTTGAGGATGAGATCAGCATTTTCGCGGGCACTTGCCTGAAAGGCTCGGTAGTGGGCCGGATGCGCACCGCTGCCGACCCCGGCAAGGGTGAGCGAGAGCGCCCTCGAATTCATGCCTTGAGTGCCGTGCACCATGCCAAAGTGCAAACTCGCGAATGCGCCCATCGAAAGGCCAACAATGTGGGCTTGTTTGATCGAAAGTCCATCGAGGATGGCGAGGATGTCATCGCGCACGCGCTCTTGGGAGTACATCTCCCAATTATCGGGAATATCTGAGGGTAAATAGCCCCGTGCGCTATAGCTAATACATCGGTAACGACGCGAAAAATAGCGCATCTGCGGCTCCCAGCTACGCCAGTCGCCAGCAAACTCATGGACGAAAACAATGGGCGTGCCCGAACCTGCTTCTTCATAGTAAAGCTTGACATCATCGTCGGTGGTAATGGTCGGCATTGATCTACTCCTTGTAACTTGTCGATGGTTGAATCGTTTGGGCAGCTTCGATCGCTTGCTGCAGGACTGACACATCGCCAATGTGATTTGCGAGCAACAGCAACAGTCTTGCGTTTAAAGCGGATGATGCATCGTCGCTGAGGTTCCGATGGGCATTGATAAGCATGTCATAAAAGCGATCGTTGCCCTGATAATCGCGCAGCACCGGGGTGTCGAAATCCTTGAAATTAGGCTCGACTATTAAGCCTTTGCTTAATGCATCAGACTTTTGAGATGGCCTTTGTTTAGACGAAAAACCACCCGCTGTAGAACTGGCTGTAGAACTGGCTAAAGGACTGGCTAAAGGACTCGCTATTGACGGCTGCTCGGTCTGCCCTGTTGCTCGCTCAAAGGCTTTGATCAAGGGGTCAAGCGCTGCTTGTCGAAAGCGCGCTGCAAGGTGCTGATCTGGCCTCATTAACCAGCAGTTACCAGGTTGAAGATCTAGCCGAGTTTTGATCAAGGGGTCCTGATCATTTGACGCTCGCGGCTGTTGCAATAAATCGATGGTTATCAAATGAATATTTGCGGACTCGATCCATTGCTTCATGGCTTCTGAGTTAACAACTTGCTCGCTTACTTCATCGCCCTTGACAAATAAAAGAACAAAGCGGCCATCAAAGCTACGCAAGAGCCAACTGCTTTGCCCGTTAACCATGATAGGGGCGTCGCACATCGGTGAACCAGGATAGAGTACACAAGCGAAGTGATCCGAGGGTAGGTCGGCCGTGTTGAGTGAGGAGTCGAGATAGTGAGTTGGCAGCGACAAACGGCCCGAATTGACCATGCTTCGTGCGAAGGGAAAGTGATTGGCGAGGTCCAACGTAGCGTTGCGAAAAACACGGCTGACTGATGATTTTGGTGTTATAAAATCTGTTGATCGTGTTGAATTGAGAATGTTCTCATCGGCAGCACAAACGCGTTCGTGATCATAACTGTCGAGCAATCGTTCCGGTGATTGGTCTTTGACGACTCTTGCGAGCTTCCAAGCAAGGTTGTCAGCATCCTGGATGCCAGAATTTGCGCCGCGCGCACCGAATGGCGAAACTTGATGAGCCGCATCACCAACGAATAGCACCGGTCCGTGGCGAAAGCTCAACATGCGCCGACATTGAAAGGTGTAAACCGATACCCATTCGAGTTCAAAGCTATGTTGTTCGCCTAGCATCGCCTGGATGCGAGGAATCACCCGTTCGGGCTTTTTTTCTTCGTCGGGGTCGGCATCCCAACCAAGCTGAAAATCGATGCGCCAAACTTTATCGGCTTGCCGATGAAGTAAGACCGACTGGTTCCTGTGAAAGGGAGGGTCAAACCAAAACCAGCGTTCAGAAGGGAAATCAGCCTGCATGACCACGTCGGCGATTAAGAATCGGTCGGTAAAAATCTTACCTTCGACGTCTAAACCCATCATGCGGCGAATCGAACTTCGTGCCCCATCGGCAACAACCAGCCAGTCACAAGAAAGCTCATAGACCCCGTCAGGGCTTTCGACTTGAAGTTGAACCGTCCTCGCATACTTGTCGACATCAACCGATTGATGATCTACCGCGATGACCTTTTGGCGCCAGCGCATGTCGACCTGTGCTTGTGCTGCCCGACGCTGAAGTATTTCCTCGAGGTGGTACTGCTGCAAGTTGATCATGGCAGGGCGTTCGTGGCCAGACTCAGCGAGCAAATTGAAGTGATAGACCTCATCGTTTCGAAAGAACGTTCGCCCGCGCTGCCAGCTAACACCGCGCTTCACCACATCATCGCCCATGTTTAATCGATCAAAAATCTCGAGCGTTCGCTTGGCATAGCAAACACCTCGAGATCCGATTGACACGGTATCGTCCTCATCAATGAGCAAGCAATCAATACCTTGTTGTTTAAGATCAATGGCGCAAGCGAGACCCACCGGTCCTGCACCCACAACAATGACCGGATAGCGTTTCGCAATGCGGTTTTCGCTAAGACTCAATTCGGGCGGCCGTTGGTAGGCGAACTTCGGATACTGGTAGGTCTTAAGCACAGGCTTCTCCAAACTTAATCGCGTGACAACAATGATGGGCCAAAGTTTAAATCGCTGACGCTTAGACTGCGAAGCACCCTTGCTTGCCGAGCCACCTAGCGCCAGCCAATGCCTGAGCCTTCAGGCGTCCGCTCAGCACATACCGGTACGCTTGAGCCCTCGCAAATGCTTCGCTGGCGATATGATCAGGAGT
The DNA here is from genome assembly GCA_016868095.1 of Betaproteobacteria bacterium. Taxonomy (GTDB): domain Bacteria; phylum Pseudomonadota; class Gammaproteobacteria; order Burkholderiales; family Burkholderiaceae_E; genus UBA3064. Next base: position 5,094 of record VGHV01000028.1, on the reverse strand, counting down.
CAATCGACGGCTTGCGCCACTTAAGCCTGCTTTGCTTGAGCCTGCTGCGTTTGAGGGAGTCAAGCTGTTTTGATCGTTTTCAACTCACGGTGCTGTTTTACTTGGGAGAACTAGCGATGGCCGTTCAACGCATGACAGGTCGCGACGCATTTTTGGCGGTTTTGGCTGACGAAGGCGTGAGCCATTTATTCGGCAATCCCGGCACCACAGAACTTCCCGTCATGGAAGCGCTTGCGAATTTCCCGCAGATTCGTTATGTGCTTGGCTTGCAAGAGTCCATTGTCGTGGCAATGGCCGACGGCTACAGTCGTGCGAGCGGGAAACTAACAGCAGTAAATTTGCATTGCATGCCAGGACTTGGTCATGCGATGGGTGCGATTTACGCAGCCAAGTTTTCTGGCTCGCCGATGATTATTACCGCAGGCCAGTACGAAATCGGCCATGGTCTTCAAGAGCCCTTGCTCTACGAACCCCTGGTTCCTGTTGCCCAACCGCTGGTGAAGTGGTCTTTCGAGATTCATCGCATCGAGGATATTCCGCGTGTCTTAAGGCGGGCTGCAAAGATAGCAACAACGCCCCCTTGTGGTCCGGTATTTTTGAGCCTGCCTGGCTCGGTACTCGATGAAGAGGCCGAAATCGATCTCATGGCCTCAACAAGAGTGCACAGCGAGGTTGCACCCGTTGGCCAGAGCATGGAGCTCCTGATCAAACACCTGACTCAGGCAAAACGTCCTGTGATCCTGGCTGGACGCGAAATTGCAGAGCAAGACGCCTTTGATCAGGCATCGGCGCTTGCTGAGATCTTAGGCGCTGCCGTCTATCTTGAATCTGTACCTTATAACAGTCGATTTCCGGTTGAGCATGTTTGTCATATGGGTGATATCACCCGCAATCAAAAGAAGGTACGCGACACATTATCGGACTACGATTTGCTAATTTGCCTTGGCGGCGACTTACTACGGATGTCGGCCTATAGTGATGTCGACCCCTTGCCTCAAGGCATGCCGGTTGTGCATATCAGCGAGCGAGACTGGGAGCTTGGTAAAAACTATTACACCGAGCTTGCGATTCGCGCTCATGTGAAGTCAACGATTGAGCAATTATTGCCTCGTTTGAGTTCAGCGATGAGCGATCATCAGCGCCAAGAAGCTGCACAGCGATTAAAGCGCTTTGCAAGTTCTAATTGGGCGGCGAAACGTGAGCAGGCTGCTCAAGAGGTGAAGCAACTTCTTGATGAAGTCGCAACGCATCCGGCCCGCGAAGCACAGGCGAGCAATTCGCAGGCGTCCTTGATCGAGCCCAAAGTGATGATTTATCAGCTGGCTGAATGCATGCCGGAGGATGCACTTGTTGTCGAAGAAGCCCCAACAACTGCACCGCTTTTACATCAGTTCCTCAAAGTAAAAAGACCGATGCAGGCCTTTGGCCTGACAAGCGGTGGATTAGGCTTCGGGTTACCAGGTGCCATTGGCATTGCGCTGGCGCATCCCGGTCGACGCGTTCTTGCCCTGCTTGGCGATGGCAGCGCCATGTATGCGATTGCAGCCTTATGGACGGCAGCTCATTTGCGATTACCGATTAGCTTTGTGATTGCAAATAATCGAAGCTATCGAATTATTAAGGATCGCCTGATTGCCATGCGAGACTCTGATCGATTTATCGGTATGGATTTTAATGATCCCGCCTTCGACTTCTCAGCGATGGCTGCCGGTATGGGTGTGAAAGCGCAGCGTGTTGATAAAGCCGCCGAGTTAGGCTCGGTTTTTAAAAGCGCGTTTGCCGAAGAAGGCCCCAATTTGATTGATGTTCATATCAGCTCGGGCTATGAGTGAGTGAGCGGTCATGGTGATCTAATACAAGATAAAGAGCGAACAAGGAGCGTTCTATGCCAGCTAGCAAACGTCTAGGCGTCGATGCAAAAGGTGTTTATCCGATTGCCCCGACACCCTTTCACCCCGACGGTCAGATCGACTGGGCTTCGATGGATCGCATGGCTGACTTCTACACCGACATCGGTTCTGATGGCTTGACCATCCTAGGTGTCTTGGGCGAAGCTCCGAAGATCGATGCTGAAGAATCGCTTGCGATTGTTAAACGGATTTGTTCGCGATTTATTCGACCCGTAATTGCCGGCATTTCGGCGCCAGGCTTTGCCTCCATGCGCACCTTGGCTCGCGCGTCGATGGACTTAGGCGCTGCTGGCGTGATGATTGCGCCCCCTAATACATTAAGGACCGACGATCAAATCATTAATTATTACAGTCAAGCATCTGCTGCGATCGGCGAAGACATTCCCTTTGTCATCCAAGACTATCCTTTAACCTTTTCGGTTCAAATGACCACGCAGGTGATCCGGCGCATCGTTCAGGAAAATAAAGCATGCGTGATGCTCAAACACGAGGATTGGCCGGGTTTGGAGAAGATTTCCAGCCTGCGCAGCTTTCAGGGCGAGGGCAGCATGCGAGAAATCGCCATCTTATGCGGTAATGGCGGATTATTTTTAGATTTCGAACTAGAGCGCGGCGCTGATGGTGCCAACACCGGCTATGCATTTCCTGACATGTTGATCGATGTGGTTCGGCTACAGTCAAAAGGTGAGCGTGACAAGGCGCATGATTTGTTTGATGCTCATTTGCCTTTACTTCGCTATGAGCAGCAACCCGGCGTTGGGCTTGCTGTACGTAAGTACGTGATGATGCGGCGGGGCATTCTATCCTCGGATGCCCAACGAAGGCCCGCCTCGCCTCTAACGGCGATGGCAAAAGCTGAGACTGATTATTTGCTTGAGCGTCTTGCCCGAAGCGACCCTCGTGCAAGGCTGTCATCACAGTAGAACTTGGCCTTTATGCTTGCAAGTCTCGAAAGTTTACCGATTAGAACGTGATTCATATTAAATCTGAAACGGGGAAATGGCTTCCTGTACTGCCAATGACGTCAGAAAGCTTTGCGCCGTTCGGAAGCTGCTTTAGCTTAGAGCTTAGGCCACAGATCGCGCATGCAGCGCCTGAGTCTTCATCACTGATTAATCAAGGCTCTAGTCGACGAATTTCGCTCTTGCCAGCGATGGATGTAAGAGCTGCTAAGGCCGATGCTGTCTTGCAGGCCTACCAGGCGCGGCAAAGAGATTTTCCCTTGGTTTGTTGCGAATTAGAGCGGCATGTACAGGCGGATCAAATTTTTATTGCGATGCAAGAACAGCAAAGTCTCGTGATAGTAAGTTGTCAGGAGCGACCGACTCATGAAGGATTAAGAGCCTTTGTTACCGACAAAGGGCAATCGTTTTTAATCAGAAAGGCGGTCTGGCATCATGGTTTGATTTGCCTTGCAGCACAGGCGCTTTATCTTGTGATTGAAGGCGGTGATTACGCAAATGATTGTCACTTCTATGGCCTTGATGAGCGCTACACGATTTATCAGGACAATCACGAAACCTGCAATGCAGTCAAACTTCCGTCGTGAAGCGAAAAATAGGGGATTGCAATGGCGATGCATGAATTTTTGGCGCAGGACCGGGTTATTTGGGGAGAGCCTGCTCAAGAGGCCTTGCTTGCAGAAGTGCAACGACGCGGCTCCTCAAGGGTTTTTATCGTCACGGGTAAGACCTTAAATCGTCAAACGCCCTTGATTGGCCAATTGACGCAGGCGCTAGGCGACCGTTTTGTCGGTTGTTTTGATGCATGCATCGAACACACGCCTCGACGAACCGTGATGGACGCTGCAAGGGCGGTTCGATCAGCGAGCCCCGATCTCGTTGTCACTGTTGGCGGTGGTACAGCAATTGATACAGTGAAGGTGCTATTGATCGCCCTGGCTGAAGGGCTTGAGCACGAAGACGAGCTTAGCAATTGGCATCTGGCGGTCAACCCCGATGGGAGTCGAAGGCTTCCTAAGGTGAAGTCGCCCCCCATGCGCCAAATAGCCATTTCGACAACACTATCTGCAGCAGAGTTTTCAAATCTTGGTGGTTGTACCGATGAAAAGCGCAAAGTCAAAGATGCATACATGGGCGAGGAGATCGGTCCTGCCACTGTCATCCTCGATCCAAAAGCGAGCCTATACACACCGAGTTGGTTGTGGCTTTCGACCGGCCTGCGAGCGCTCGATCACGCTATTGAAGGATTGTGTTCCATCAGCCCTTCGCCACTGATTCATGCCCTAGGACTTGAAGCGGTACGACTACTGACAAAAGGGCTTCGTCAGAGCCATCGAGATCCAGAGGACTTGAAGGCACGCCTTGATTGTCTTCAAGGTGCCTGGCTTGCTGGCATAGCGATCATGAGAGTCCCCTTTGGTGCAAGCCATGGGATCGGTCACAGTCTTGGCGCTGTGACAGGGATGAGTCATGGTTATACATCGTGCATTATGTTGCCGCATGTCATGCGGTTTAATGCCGAGAAAACCAAGTCGGTGCAAAGCTTGATTGCGCAGGCGATGGTGACAAATCTTGATGCGGCAGATGCTGTGGCAAAACTTGTAGCAGATATGGGTCTACCTGGGCGCTTGAGTGATTTGAAAGTTAATGCTGAGCATCTCGAAGCGGTCGCAGCTGGCGCCATGGAAAACTTGTGGGTCAAGACTAATCCCGAGCCCATCACTGATGTCGAGCAAATCCGCCAGCTTTTAGCCAGGGCGTGGTGATAATGGTGGCTGAGCCGGGGCGTGGTGGGCGGGGTTGCTTTGATTCAACAAACAAAGCACGGGTTCTTCACGATGCTTGGTAGGCTAGTCTCATCATGAATCTTGTGTACGATGTCGCCATTGTCGGAGGCGGTATCGTCGCTGCTAGTATTGCTTATCAGCTAGCACCCCATCTTAGTGTTTGTTTACTCGAGGCGGAGGATCAGCCCGGCTATCACAGCACAGGGCGTTCGGCTGCACTCTACATGGACAGCTATGGTCCACCGGTTGTTCGCCAACTGACCCGAGCGAGTCTTAATTTTTTACAACAATGCCCTGACGGCTTTAGCCAATATCCATTAATTAGTCCGCGCGGTGCGATGATGATTGCCTCGCCCGGTCAAGTGGATACGCTCGATGCCCATGAGTCGATGGTGCGAAGCACAGGAGCACCCATAAGACGATTAAAGCCTGAAG
>VGHV01000027.1 GCA_016868095.1 Betaproteobacteria bacterium | reverse complement strand
ACGAGAAATCATCGCCAGCACAAAAATCGTTGCGAGGTAAGGCAGCATCGACATGAATTGTGTGGGAATCTCAATCCCAATGGCTTGCAAATGTAACTGCAACATGGTCACACTGCCAAAAAGGTAAGCACCAATGAGTACGCGCCAAGGCCGCCAGGTTGCAAACACCGTAAGCGCAAGAGCAATCCAACCCCTGCCCGCAACCATGCCCTCGACCCAAAGTGGCGCATAGACAACCGATAAATAAGCACCGGCAAGTCCACAGAAAAAACCACCCACCACGACTGAAATCCACCGAATCCGTCGCACCGGAAAGCCAAGTGCATGGGCCGATGCTGGCGACTCACCGATGCCACGCAACAAGCGGCCCGATTTACTGTGATATAGAAAAAGTACCATCCCAAGGCACAAAGCCACCGCAAGATAGACCATAGGATGTTGTTGAAACAAGGCAGGCCCCACGAAGGGCAGATCAGCCAAAAAAGATAACCCTTCTGTTTGATTGATCTCAAGCTTTTTTCCGACCAAGGCGGCGCCAACAAAAGCGCTGATGCCCGCGCCAAAGAGACTCAATGCAAGACCGCTCGCATACTGATTTGTATTGAGATAGACCACCATCCAGCCGAGTAGCGCCGAAAACAAAGCGGCGGCCGTTGCACCACCCAAGAGCGCCAGCCAAGTTTGTCCGGTATAAAAAGCAAGTCCAAATCCTGTAACGGCCGCAATCAGCATTAATCCCTCTGCACCAAGGTTGACCACACCAGCACGTTCGTTGAGCAAAAGGCCCAAACCTGCAAGCAACAAGGGGGTACCCGAGGCGATACCAGCAGCAATCAAAAGCGCAAGTTCATGCATGCTTTGCTAATTCCTTGGAGGGTCGCCCACGCCACTTAATCCTGTATTGGATCAAGCTATCAAAAGTTAATAACATCATGAGCAGAACGCCTTGAAACATACTCGATACCGAGGCCGGCAATCCTACCCGCGACTGCGCCAACTCGCCGCCTATCATCATGATAGAAAGCAAAAAACTTGCCAGTACGCAGGCGAGCGGATGCAGACGAGCAACAAAAGCGACGATGATCGCTGTAAAGCCATAACCGGTTGAAACATGAGGTGTGAGTTGGCCCATCGGTCCGAGGACTTCCATGGCACCAGCCAACCCTGCAAATGCCCCCGAGCAAAGCAAGACGGTCCAAAGCGATTCACGTGATGAAAATCCAGCAAATCGCGCAGCACCGGGTGCAAGCCCACCCACCCTCAGGCGAGCGCCTAGTGCTGTGAAATACATAAGCCATACCATAGCGCCGGCACTAATCAGGGCAACGACAAAGCCCCAATGCACACGCATCCCAGCACCAAGCCTTCCGATGCTCAAACTGTCTGCAAATCGCAAGGTCTGAGGGAAATTCCAGCCTTTAGGGTCCTTCCAAGGCCCAAAAACCAGGTAGCTAAGCAAAAGGTTGGCCACATAAACAAGCATGAGACTGACCAGAATCTCATTGGCATGAGCCCGATCGCGAAGCCAGGCCGTGATGGCGGCCCATGCCGCACCAGCAAGTGCACCAAGTAATAATGCCTGCGTAACCCATAACCATCCTGGCTCAGTCAGGCCCGTCTCGGTGAGCCACATCGCCATGCCCCCTGCCCCGATCGCGCCGAGTAAGAACTGCCCTTCTGCGCCGATATTCCATACATTTGAGCGGAAGCAAAAGGCCAAACCAAGGCTACAAAGAATGAGTGGAGTCGCTTTGAGCATCACCTCGCCGATGGCGCGCTTCCCATTCAGAGGCTCTAGTGTGAATAGCGAAAGCACCCTCAAGGGGTCCTTCCCCATTGCACTCACAACCATTGCTGCGACTACAAAAGTTAGTACAATCGACAAGAGGGGCGATAGATAGCCCATCCAAAGACTTGGGTGTTGCCTTTTTTCAAGAACGATCATGAATAAAGAACCATGCGTCGCAAGCCCTGCTAACCTTCGTATTGAAGCCTAGCTGACTCAGCTTGGGCTGCGTGCTCGTGCGATAGCCAGGAACCGCCCATCCATTGACCGATAAGCTCAACGGTCGCGTCTGCACGCTTTACAGGCGCTGACAAGTACCCCGCGTACATGACGTGGATGCGGTCTGCAATTTGAAACAGTTCATCGAGTTCCTCAGAGATGACCAAAATCGCTGCGCCCGAATCTCGTAGGGCTAAGAGCTGCTGGCGAATCTGAGCACTTGCCCCAACATCAACACCCCATGTAGGCTGGCTTACAAGAAGCACCTTGGGCCGTAATGCGAGGGCTCTGCCCATGATGAATTTTTGCAAATTACCCCCTGACAAATCACTCGCAAGCGCCTTGGGGCTTGAGGCTTTTACTGCAAAGGCATCGACAACATCGTGTGCTGACCGATAAAGACTTTGATGATCAAGCCGCCATGCGTGCTTTGACTCAGCCAAGAACATGTTGTCTGCAAGACTGAGTTCTGGCACGGTTGCCCGACCCAAGCGCTCTGCAGGGACCGCCATAATCCCTAAACGGCGTCTCATCCTGACGCCCAAGCTCTCGATTGCTCGATTTTCAAAGAAGATATGGCCCTTCATGCGTCGCATCAAGGCCGCATCGCTAGTTAACTCGCCCGACAACAGATCGAGCAAAAGGCCTTGTCCGTTGCCCGATACCCCTGCGATACCAAGAACTTCCCCCGGGGCCAAATCAAGACTCACAGTGTTTAAACGCTCACCAGCTTCATCAAGCGCAGGAACCGATACCGCATCAAGCCTAACGATGGGACTGCTTAGCGCCCGTGGGGCTCTCAGGAGAGGTGCGGGCGCACTTCCGATCATCAATGCACTGAGCTGTTCATCATTACATTGACGAGGATCCACCTGGCCGGTCACTTTGCCGTGCCGCAAGACCGTGCAATCATCGCATAGCTCACGGATTTCGTGCAGTTTATGACTAATATATATAACGCTACAACCTTCCTTGGCAAGGGTGCGAATCATCGCAAACAAGGCTTGTGCGGCTTGGGGCGAAAGTACCGATGTTGGCTCATCAAGAATCATGACCCTTGGCCTTGCAAGCAAGCCTCGAGCTATCTCAACGCGTTGGCGCTCACCCACACTAAGGCGATGCACGAAAGCATTGGGATCGACAGACAGGCCATAGTGCTGCGTCAATTCCTTGAGTGCCTCAGCAACAGCTGCCAAAGACCATGACTTGTCCATCCCGAGCCAAACGTTTTCTGCAACACTTAATGATTCAAAAAGGGCAAAATGTTGAAAAACCATCGCGATGCCTGCCCCTCGCGCATGCTCAGGACTTTGCCAACGCACCTCCGTGCCATCAAGAAAAATACGCCCTTCATCAGGTTGGAGTAAACCGAAAATCAACTTCATCAAAGTCGATTTACCCGCGCCGTTTTCGCCGAGAACGGCGTGAATGCTGCCTGGCTTTATATCTAGATCGATCTTATCATTAGCACGCAAATTCCCGTAGGACTTGCTGATCGCTTTAAGAGAAAGGCGCAAGGCATCAGTCATGTGAAAAATTTTCTAAAAACGACCAAAGCGCATCGAAAGCAAGTTGGGTATCGTCATCGGTAATCGATTCAAGTGGATTGTGGCTAATCCCGCCGTGACCACATCGGACAAAAAGCATAGCCTGAGGAAAGAGCGCTGCCATCCTCATCGCATCATGCCCCGCACCGCTCGGCAATCGAAAAATTGGCAAACCACATTGTTCGACGGCACGCTCCCACTGAGCCTGCAGGTGCGGCGAAGAAGGCGACGCACTTGCAAGCGTGACTTGCTTGGCCTCGTAACGAAGGCCTCGCTTTGCACAAATCGCCTCGATCGACTCGAACAGATCGCTTAGCGCACAATCGCGTTGCTCATCGCGCGGAGCCCTGAGGTCAAGTGAAAATCGACAACGCCCCGGGATGACATTGATCGATCCCTGCGGCACCTCGAGCATACCCACCGTACCCACTAACCCAGGCTCTGATGCACAGCGAGATTCCACGGCAAGTGCAAATTCTGCAGCGCCGCAAGCGGCGTCTTGTCGCAGCGCCATGGGTGTGGTGCCCGCGTGCGAAGCAGTACCCACAAACTCGATTAACCAACGCGAGGACCCGTTGATTGAACTCACCACCCCTAGAGGTAAATCAGCTTCAAGAAGGACCGGCCCCTGTTCGATGTGAATCTCAATAAATCCGCAGGCATCGGAGGACTGACGTCCGATCTTGCTGCAGGCCTCGGGATCCATGCCGCGTTGCCTCATAAGATCTGCGAGTTTTACACCGTCTTGATCAGCCAGATCAAGCCATTTGGCGTCCCATTGTCCAACAAGTGCACTGGCAGCGAGAAAATTACTTGGGAATCGTTGCCCTTCCTCTTCGGCAAAGGCGATCAACTCAAGCCTGAAGGGCCAGCGTTGGCCCAAAGCTTTTTTTCGCGCCACGGCTTGCATGGCAAGAAAGATGCCGAGTCGGCCGTCATATCGCCCGCCACCACGCACCGTATCAAAATGTGAGCCTGTGAGCAGCGTAGGGCAAATCTCACCACGATCGCCCTCATAAACTGCGATCACATTGCCCACTGCATCGCTTGTAACGCTATCGAATCCACAATCAATCATCCATTGGCTGAGCGCGTGCGCGCAAGCTTGATGTGCATCGCTCAAATAGAGCACTTGCAAACCGGCACCCGCGTCTATAGCAGGATCATTATAAATTGCAAGATCATCAGCCCATTGCATGACCTGCTTCCCATCGCCTGGGTGGGATTTGCTACGCTCGCGCAAACGTAGCTCTGCGATTCGATGGACTTGCCGCAAACACTCGGCTCGCTCGCTAGCAGGCTGATGCCCGAGTCTTCGATTCCAAGTATCAAGAATTTGCTTACGACTTAGGCCGGTCCCTTGCGGGCCACCAATGGCAAGAATAAAGGGCCAGCCGAAACGCTCACGGTACTGCCGATTTAATTCATGGAACGCTGCAAATTCCTCTGGACTGCAGGACTGCAATCCAGACCTTGTCTGCTCGGCAAGCGATGACGCCGTTAAATCCTTCGCAATGGCAGCCTTTCCCGCCAACTCGGGATGTGCTAACAATAAGGCTGTCTGTGCTTGCTCACCAGCCTGGTGCACAACTTCAACGAAAATGCGCTTTAAATGTGCGAGGCTGCGAAAGGGTCGCCTCGACACGCTGCCTTGAGCCACCCAAGGACTATGTTCGTACAGACCCTCGAGCATCGCAAGCGCATCTGCTTCGCTGGCAGCGTTGAGTGCATCAATCCAAGTATTCATAAGATGGAGTATAAGATCCCTCTGAGGTGACTTTGGCCAAGGTAATTAAAATCCATGGGAAAACTTAGTACACATGTTTTGGACACCAGTTGCGGCAGACCCGCCGCTGGCATGCGCATAACGCTTTATCGCCAACAGCCTGATGCAAGCTGGCAAGTCTTGACCGAGGCGATAACGAATCAGGATGGCCGAGTTGATCATCCGCTGCTTGAGGGTGCATCACTTCAGGCAGGCCGCTACTGCCTGCGCTTTGAAGCCGGTCAGTACTTCGATAAGCAGCGTGAGCAGCTCGGGCAAGCGACTGATGCGAGGGTCGAAGTGGGCGCAGCGCAGGTGGCTGCAAGCAAGGATGGGGCGTATCGCTTTCTTGATCAAATTCCGATCGAATTTGGCATCACCGATCCCAATCAGTCCTACCATGTACCCCTTTTAGTAACACCTTGGTCCTATGCGACTTATCGGGGTTCTTAATGGCCGAATTTTTTTCGAGCGCCTGGGTTCCCAGCGCAGGCCTTTGGATGGAGTGGTTACAACTGCTGTTGCGATCGCTCCATGTCGTTGTTGGTATTGCCTGGATTGGCGCTTCATTTTACTTCGTCTGGCTCGATAATCACCTCGAAAAGCCGCTCGACCCTGAACTATTGCGTAAAGGCGTTGATGGTGAGCTTTGGGCGGTTCACGGTGGCGGCTTTTACAACCCTCAAAAATACATGCTTGCTCCGGCCGGTTTGCCGCAGCGCTTACACTGGTTTTACTGGGAAAGCTATAGCACCTGGCTTTCGGGATTTGCACTTTTTGTAGCGATCTATTTATTCCAAGCCAATACCTATTTGATCGATCCAAGGGTTCAAGCTTGGAGTACGGGTGTTGCAGTCACCCTTGCCTTATCCTTTTTTGTCGTTGGCTGGCTTGTCTACGATTTGCTCTGCCGATTCGTGGGGATCGGCAATGATGCTGCCGAGCAATTGTTTAAAGAGCGTTTACTGGGCTTGCTGATTGCTTGTTTCATTGTCTTTAGCAGTTGGCTTGCATGTCAATTGTTTGCAAGCAGAGCAGCTTTTTTGATCATCGGCGCCATGCTCGCGAGCATCATGAGCGCCAATGTTTTGATGGTCATCATACCCGGCCAACGCAAAGTCATCGAGGCCATGCGTGCTGGCAAGCTTCCCGACAGTATGCATGGCAAGCGAGGTAAACAGCGCTCTGTACACAACACCTACTTCACGCTGCCAGTGTTGTTTGCCATGCTGTCAAACCACTATTCAAGTGTTTATCAGGCTCAACATGCTTGGATCTTGCTTTGTTTGCTGATGGCAGCGGGAGCAATCATTCGCTTGTGGTTTGTGCAAAGGCATAAAGGCCAACAAAAGCCCTGGCCGTGGTTCGTCGCGAGCCTTTGCCTGGCGGGCGGAGTTGTGCTGAGCACGCACAAGCCGGAAGTCCCTGCCCCAAAACTCGTTACATTACCCGAACCAGTCTGGAATTTAGTACAACTTAAATGCATAAGCTGCCATCAGGCATCGCAAGCGAGCAAGCAGGTACGCCTCGATGACCCCACCCTGGTCATCAGCCAGCGAGAGGCAATTTACCAACAAGTCGTGATCACACGGCAAATGCCCTTTAATAACGCAACGGGTATCACCGAGGATGAACGCCAACTGATTGCGAACTGGTTTGTAGAATCTGCGCAGCCACCGACAAAGCAATAACAGCAGGCGTCTTGCTGCCAAAGCCCTCGATGTTACTCAAGCCAATCGGACTGACGAGGCGTTGGAGCGCGCTAGCCGCAAGCCCCCTTTGTGCCAAGCGAGAAAGGATACGGGCGCGTTTGGTTTTCGACCCAATCATACCCACCCAAGCCAGGTCTTCACGTTTCAAAGCCTCTTGCGCGATACGCTCATCGACATCATGACGGTGGGTGGTAATCAAAACATAAGAGTCAGCAGCTGCCTGATGGATCACATCTTCAGGGCTTTCCGAGCAAACGGTTTTAAGTTGGGTTAGCGGATGGCTGGGCAGAGGATCCGGCCAAGCCGCCTCACGCGAGTCAACCCATGTTAAGGAGCAGGGGACGCCATGAAGCACTTGAAGCAGCGCTTGTCCCACATGCCCTGCTCCGTGGATTTGCAACTCAAATCGAAAAGCACTCGGTGGCCACATCGCTATCGTATTTGAATCAAGAGCAAACCAAGTGAGATCGACCGATCCGCCACAGCATTGGCCAAGCGATGGACCTAGTGCGATCGTTCGTCGCTGTGGTAAGTGAGCGAGATCACCTGTCCGCAACAGGGCACGCGCTTGCTCAACGGCCTCAAACTCAAGGCGACCGCCCCCTATCGTACCGAGGGCGGCATTCATACTGACCAACATCCTCGTGCCCTGCTCACGCGGCACTGAGCCGCGAACCGAAGTCAATTCGATGATCACCGCACTGAGCCCAGCAGCAAACCATGATTCAGCCTGCTCCCTGACCGCACTCATATCACTCAGCTCGATGCCTAATTGCAAAAAAAACGCGCTGTGGCGTTCCTGGTGCATCAAGGTGAACCATCGGTCCTTCGACGCCGAGAGGCCGTTGAGATGTGTGACTAACAGCCCTGATGTTGGCCACGGCATCACGCAATGCTTCGATCACCGAAAGCGCGAGCATCAGGGGCGGCTCGCCGACTGCCTTTGACCGACCGACATTGTCTTCTCGGTTAGGCATTGGCCAAAAGTTCAAGACCATGTGCTCAGGCAGATCCCTGGCGGTTGGAATCTTGTAACTTGATGGTGCGTGGGTCAAAAGCCGTCCATCGTCGTGCCAACGCAATTCTTCGGTGGTTAGCCAACCCATGCCTTGCACGAATCCACCGATCACCTGGCCTCGATCAATGCGCTCATTAAGCGAATGGCCAACATCGTGAAGTATGTCAACCGCAAGCACGCGATAGCAACCCGTCCTCGGATCAACTTCTACTTCTGTACAAGCTGCGCCCCATGAGAAATAATAAAACGGTCTTCCCAGCCTCGTCTTTGGGTCAAAGTGAATCTTCGGTGTGCTGTAAAAACCCTCAGCCCATAACTGAACTCTTGCCAAATAAGCCTTGCTCACAAGCTCGTGCAAGGGGATGGATTGAGTAAGGTTTTTTTGATCGTTCCAATACACATGACCTTGTTCAAATCGCATTGAGGCGCGTTGTGCGCCTGTGGCTTTTGACCAATAGTCAATCAAGCGATCACGCAAGCTATGGGCTGCCATCTCGGCGGCTCGCCCGTTTAAATCGCTTCCAGCCGATGCTGCGGTGGCCGAGGCGTTGGCAATTGCATGGGTATCGGTCGTCATGACCCGAATTTGTGCAGGGTCAAGGCCAAGGACACGAGCAACAATACCCAGGAGCTTGGTGTGCAGGCCCTGCCCCATTTCGGTGCCACCATGATGTAAAGCCAAGCTGCCATCGGTAAACCATTGCAGCAAGGCACCTGCTTGATTGAAATGCGTGGCGTTAAAACTAATCCCGAACTTGACAGGCGTGATGGCAATACCGCGGGGCAAGCAGCCAGTCTTGAGCGCATGCCGTCGCGATTCATATCGACAATCTTGGGCAAGCTTACGCATCAAATCACCGATGAACTCATCTTCAACGGTCATACCATAAGGCGTGGTATTTCTTGGAGCGCTCCCATAAACATTACGAAGTCGAATAAGCAGCGCATCCTCACCGAGATAGCGAGCGACATCTCCTATAGCGCTTTCGATCAAATACATGCCTTGTGGTCCACCAAAGCCGCGAAAGGCTGTATTCGATTGCTTGTTTGTGCGACAGCGATAAGAGCGAATACGCAAGGATTCCAAGTAATAAGCGTTATCTACATGAAATAGCGCTCGTTCATTGACGGGTATGGACAAGTCGGCAGAAAAGCCGCAATCGGAGGCGAGTTCGGCATCGAGTGCCAGCAAGCGACCCTCGTCATCAAAGCCTACTTCGTAACGCACTCGGAAAGGATGGCGTTTGCCTGTGATCTTGAAATCGTCGTCACGATCAAGACGCATTTTGACCGGACAAGCGAGGCGCTTCGCGGCCACTGCAGCCCAGACCGCGATTTGACCTGATTGGGTCTCTTTGCCGCCGAATCCACCGCCCATTCTTCTGCACAAGACGCGAACACGGTGTGCTGGTACATCAAGCGCGTGCGCGATCCAGTGCTGCACTTCACCCGGGTGCTGGGTGCTCGAGTGCACCAGCATGGCTTCCTGCTCCTCAGGTATGGCATAAGCGATCTGACCCTCAAGGTAAAAATGCTCCTGGCCACCGATCCAGCGTTGTGCTTTGAGTCGGTGTGCTGCCTTTGCCATTGCGCCATCGGTATCCCCTCGTTCAAGCAGAACCGGCGGCGTGATCCATGCACATTCTTCCATCGCCTGTTCAATACTTAGAACGCTTGGAAGCGCTTCGATGTGCAGTTTCACCTTGGCTGCGGCTGCCAGCGCTTCGCGATGACTCCGAGCAGCGACGAGTGCGACCACTTGGCCTGCATAGGAGACCTCGTGCTGAGCAAGAATCGGTTCGTCGCCTGCCATATTGGCAATCTCATTGGGACCGCTTAAGTCGCCTGCCTGAATCAAGGCTTGAACGCCAGGCATCCCAAGAGCCTGTTCGGCGTCGATGGAAATCAGCCTGCCGTGCGCGATCGGACTGCAAACCGGCGCGAGATGCAAGCTTCCGGCGACCTCTGGTAAGTCGTCGATAAAACGCGCTGTCCCCCGTATCTGATCAAGCGCGCTCTCGTGTCCGATGAAAGCACTAATAGCCTGACTCCTTTGCATCGGCTAAAGCACCACACCGAATCATCGATATAAAAGAGCGAAATAACTCATCGCAAATCGCACGCCGATAAGCTGCAGATGCTCTAGCATCGTCAATCGGTCGAATGAGCGCTTGTAAGGCAGCACAAGCCTCGGCAATCTTGCCCTGAGTAATCGCTTGACCGCGTAGCAGGGCTTCGACCTCCCGGGCTCGCAGCACTTGCTCAGCAACACCACCGAGGGCAAGCGCTAAATTACCAAAGCTGGCTTCGGTTTTCAGCGAATAGCCAATCACCATCGACACCGATGAAATATCGTCTTCCCAGCGTTTGCTGATTTTGCGTGCGTAGAGCCGTAGCTCCTTGCTTGATGCTGGGATCAGTATCGATTCAATCAATTCGTGTGGAAGAAGTGCCGTGTACCTATAGCCTTTCAGAAAATCGTCAATGCTCAACTCACGTTCTTGAATAGTTTGGGTCTCATGATTCCAAGACTTAAGACGTAGGCGGGCATCCATGGCCCAAAGTAAGGGGATGCAATCGCCAATCGGCGAAGCGCTTGCAAGATTGCCACCAAGACTTGCGCTCGAACGAATAGGTCGCCCTGCAAAACGCTCTAAATATTCCTTAAGCTCGGGCCAGTAAACCAATATCTCGTCAAACACGGCTTGCAAGGGGCGTGCAGCACCGATGCGCCAGCCTTGATCATCGTGTTGCGAAACAGTGAGTTGGGGTATTCGACAAAGATCCAGTAAGCCATCGGGTCGTTGATGCTTTCGACTTAGCCAAAGACCAAGGTCTGTCGCCCCCGCAACAAAGCTTGCGTTTACATGCTCGGCCTTTTTTTTCAGCGTATCGACAAGTGGATCGATCGGAAGGTCGCCTGAGACGCCAAGCATTGATATAATTTGTGGATCTCTTGATTGCTTGACGTAAATATCGAGTGCAGCGAGTCCGCTACGAATGGGCGCAAGCCAATCCGCATCGGGATGACTGAACTTGTCCATGCTTAAAGCCGCATCGATCAGGGAACCATAGCCTGTACAGCGACAAAGATTGCCTGAGAAAACCTCTAATGCAGCCTCACGATCCGGGATGCATGCAACGCCCTTATGTCTTGCCTCAAGGAAAGCCCCATAAAGCGACATCACAAAACCCGGGGTACAAAAACCGCACTGACTCGCATCGCTTTGCAACATGGCCTCAACCACTGGGTGCTCTGGGGGCAGATCAGAGGCACAAAAGACAAGCGATTGATCCAAGCTTAGTAATGGCTTGATACAACTATTGACAACGCGGATTTGGAGGCCATGATGAGAGTCGGCTTGAACCACCGTAACGGCACATGCACCACAATCGCCTTGAGCACATCCCTCCTTAACAGATTTAACGCCTGCTTCCCGGCGCAAATAATCGAGCAGAGAACGATCGCTTTGAGAACGATCTAGTTCATGGATCTTGTTGTCCTGCCAAAAAACAATCGTCATAGGCTTTATCGAAGATAATTGAATTATGAAGCAAGTTACCAACCCAACTTATGAAGCCGGCGAAAAAATAGGGCCAGCTTGCGAGCGCTGGTGCGCCAACGTTTTGCAATGGCATAGCCCCGAAAAGCTCGAACTATTGAAAGACCATGTGATTGAGGTTGACCAAGACGGACGCATTCAAGCCCTAAGACCATTATTTGCCGGAGAAATCGTCGAGCACGACTATAGAGGATTGATGATCGCGCCGGGGTTTATCGACCCTCACATCCATTACCCACAACTCGATGTGATCGGGTCGGCAGCCGAAGGCTTGCTGCCCTGGCTCGAAGCATATACATTCCCCACAGAGGCAGCTTTCCATGATTTGGCACGTGCGCGACAAACGGCCGATAAAGTGCTCGATGAGCTAATTCGTCACGGCGTGACAAGCGCTTCTGTGTACTGTACCTCGCATCCAAACTCGGTCGAGGCCTTCATGCAGGCAAGCAGCGATCGTCGCATGGCGATGATGGCCGGCAAGGTATTGCAGGATCGACATTCGCCAGACGGACTGCGTGATAACACCGAGCAATCCCTTCGCGATAGCCAGGACTTGATCGAGCGCTGGCACGGTCGGTCGCGACTCAGCTACGTGATCACACCTCGATTTGCCCCGACGTCCACAGAAGCACAATTGCGAGGATGCGCCGACTTGGCTGCTTCCTATCCGGGAGTTCGCATTCAATCGCATGTTGCCGAAAATCAGGCTGAAATTGAGTGGGTGCGAAGCCTTTTTCCAGCCGATCGCAGTTATATCGCGGTTTATGATCGCCTCGGCCTCTTGCAAAAACATTCGATTTGGGCGCATTGCATTTATATCGATGACGACGACCGCGCCCTCATGCGTGAGAAATCGGTGTTCGCCGCTGTATGCCCCAGTTCTAATTTATTTTTGGGCAGTGGCCTTTTCGATTTTGCCATGGCCAATTTCGACTGGGGTCTGGCTAGCGACGTAGGAGGCGGCTCGTCATTTTCGCCGTTTAGAACAATGATGTGTGCCTACGAAATTGCAAGACTCCAGGGTTATTACCTAAGCCCGAGCAGACTTTGGTGGCACCAATCGATCGGAACCGCAAAAGCTTTAGGCTGGGAAGATTGCTCAAACGGCATCGCACCAGGAAAGCCCGCTGATTTTGTGGTGATCGATCCCCAGGCAACGCCACTCCTGCAGCATCGCTGGAATAGCTGCAGCACGCTCGAACAAAAACTCTTTTGCCTGATCGTGCTGGGAGACGATCGACATATCAACGAAACCGTTATCGCCGGTAGAGCGGCTAAAAAGTCACTATCGAATCCAGACTAGGCCCCGACCAAGCCATCGAGCTCGGTCGGGTAAAAGCAAATAACATTTAAAAATGGTATTCAAACTTCACATTGGGTGTGGTGGCGATTGCGCCTGGCCCTGCAGGACCGGAAGCATCATTACCGAACTTATTACGCCAATAATTATAACCAACACCGACTTGCACTGCACTCTTAGGAGTGCCAAGCACGGGTGCCATGTCGTACATCAATGAAACATCAATAAATGTCTCAGGCTTTGTGGCAGCGCCAAATTCGCTCTTACCCTTTTCAGCAATAAAGTTTGCAACACCTTTAAACCACAACCCCGAAACTGGCACGCCCCAAGCCGCGCTGAGCATCGGATGTGGGTCATAACTGTAGCGCGCTACGCCGGTCTTACTGAAGGTACTGTAAGGCGCATTGCTCTCCCAAAGTTGAAGCAAGCTTAGATTGAGAAAACCTGCTGGCACGTCGATGAACAAGGTTGGACCGGCAACGAGCATTTGTTTTTTAGAGTTATAACCAGCATCGTTTTTAGTATTGACATCGAAGCCTGCGGTGAAACCAACACCCTTGACAGGACCAAACTTAATCGGCGATCCCGTCAGTGCTCCAAAGTCAAGCGTGTGGCGGTAGATCGCATAAACTTCGCGTGCACCGTGATTCGCGCCTGCAAAAGCTGGATCGTTCTTATCGGACATCAAGTAGTCGATGTTGACGAAATTTGAACCGTACTTGTAGCCGCTAGCGTGTCCAAAGGTTAGAACATTTTTATTGATGTCTTTGGTGTTAAAGGGCTCAGAGAATCGATCTCCAAATTTGTAGCCGAGATAAGTGTCGCTCCAAGTGGCCGCTTGGGCTTGGCTAGCCATTGCCAGCCCGGCCACCAAAACAGACGATGCGCGGAAAAGAGTCTTGCGAGAAGAAGTGTTCATGAAAAAAGGCCTTTCAAGCTATTGTTTATAAAGAAGAAACAAGCGCGAAATAAGAATTTACTTGAAGCCATAAAACGCCACCTGCGGGGTCTGCATCTAAGCCAACGCGACATCAGACCTTGCAGATGTAAATATTGTGACAGTTTTTCGGATAGCATGATGCATGCCATGCGTCACACCACCCGATTTAAACGAGCGTCTACAAAGCCCAAGCATTCGAAGAGACCATTCTGTCAAGTGCTTAGTGCCGCCTTGGTGCAAGGCGCACAAAGCTTGGGCGGGATTTGCCCTAGTCAAATCGCCAAGCAAGCCAAGGACGGTTTGTTGAGCCAAAAGACTGTGTATGAACCCAAAGGTATTTGTTTTAG
>VGHV01000026.1 GCA_016868095.1 Betaproteobacteria bacterium | reverse complement strand
CGACACGACGGGTGGCTTCGGTCGATTGACCATCTTGTTCAACCTGATAGCCCAGTCGCGACAGTTGTCCTTGAAACCATCCGAGCGAAGGCAGATGTGCTTCAAAACCAGGCAAGCGCTCAGCAACCATAGCCTCATCGGGCCACCGAATGAGTCCCTCTTGCGCAAGCCGCTTCCATGGAAAAAGCGGGCCTGGGTCGATCTTCCTTTGGGGCGCGATATCGCTGTGGCCCAAAACACGATCAGGTCGAATCTGATGCCGCTTCATAATGTCGCGGACCAAAGGGATCAGTGCGTCAATTTGACTTTCAGGATAGGGTACGAAGCTTTGGCTGCCGTCGGCTTGCTCGACAACACCTGGGTGAACAATTTCGATACCAATCGATGCTGAATTGAGATTGCCGTGACCGGCCCAATAGCTGACACCGGCATGAAAGGCACGCAGATTCTCATCAACAAGCCGATAGATTCGGGGTGGCGATTCGTCACTGAGCAAATAGTGCGAGGACACCTGCCCACGTGTTAGCACTTCGATAGAACGCTCTAAATTAAGCTGCGTATAGTGAATGATTAAAAATAGAGCTCTGCTTTCAAACCCGATCGAGCGATAAGACCGTGCATCGATGATTGTTGGTGTGCTACCACAGGCGCTGAGTGATGCAGCTGCACCGGCAAGTGCGATACGGCTAAAAAGACGCCGTTCAGCATTGGGTGTTTGTTTTGTTAATTGTCGCTGCGCAAAGACGCAGGCTGCTTGGGCTGCTGGCATACGGGCTGATGTGATTGGAAGAGGGCTGGTTAGCGAATGTACAAGACTTTGCTTAATCAATGGGTGAAGTGAGAAGGCGCCACCTGCAAGTCCAAGCGGTCGTTGGCCAAAGTTATCGACCATGGTGTTTGCAAGGCGAGCTAAGGCTTGTCCCGCAGCGCGCAAAATTGCTTCGCTGTCTTCATCGACCTCGCTGGCAACAGCTAAAGCAAGCTCACCGAATTTGCCGCGATCGGCCTGATTGATCCATGCGCGTTGCGAGGGCCAGTCAAAGGCTTGCATCGCCTCACATAGGCGACGAGCCAAGGGCATGTTTTGCAGGCTGCCCGGTTTGGACTCTTCGCTTCGCCAGATATGCTGCAAGGCCTGTCTTGCAATCCAGTGGCCACCGCCTGCATCGTCAATAACTGGCCCACGCCCGCCGCAACGGTGAAAGCTTAGCGAGCTATCCCAAAACCCTGCAATCGAACCGGTACCGGCATAAATTAAATAGCCTTCACCAGGCTCAAAGTGAGCCAGGCAGGCTAACTCGATATCGCTCATGATCTCGATACGATCGAGCGCTAGGTCGAATTGCGCGCTCAGTGCATGTGCGAGCTCAGCGGCATGCTTACTATCACTACCCGTGATGCCAATGACCAGCGCAAGCAGTGGGGCGGGGCTAATGCTTGTTATCAGCGCTTTGATCCCCTGCAGCGCTTGGAGTGCTTCCGCCCAAGGCCCACGAAGCTCGGTGCTTGTACCTTCAGCCAGAATCTGCGTATCGATATCGCTAAGGCACCATCGCGTGCCTGTACTACCAATATCCATACCAATGATCAACGATTTGGGTTTTTGATTTGTCCGCACAAATAAGTCCACAAAAAGTAAGCTGCATTTAAGCTTGTGATTTCTGCGTGGTCGTAGGCTGGCGCAACCTCGCAAAGGTCGATGCCAACGAAATTCAAATCGTAGCTTTCTTCCAATAAGCTCATGACCTGATTAGGTGTCAGGCCTGCAGGCTCAGGTGTTCCAGTACCTGGAGCAAACCCTGGATCAAGGCAATCGATGTCGATGGTTAAATACACGGGCGGATTGCCGGCTTGCGCTAAGCGCTGTCGAAATGGTTCGAGTTTTTTGCTCCAATCCAGGCCCGAGAAACAATTTCGTAAGTCTCTTGCTTGCAGGATCAGCCCGCCTTCAGCTTCGAGGCGACGCCAAACAGTTTCACTTGCCGGCGATCGCAGACCCACTTGCATGCTGCATCGAGGCAGCAACAAGCCTTCTGTCAGGGCTTCATGGACCCACGTGCCATGGCCACTTGGTTCGCCGAAGTGATCGGTCCAGGTATCGCAATGGGCATCGAGGTGGAGTAGGGCGATAGGTCTATGATATTGTTTATATAATTGACGGAGTATAGGGAGGCTGATCGAATGGTCGCCACCGAGCCAAACCATATGATGTCTTGCCAGCAAGTAAGCAATTTGCGGTTCAAGGGCCGCGCGTACATTCAGGATGTCGGATAAGGGGAACTGCAAATTGCCATAGTCGCTCATGAGCGTGAGCGGCGTGCAAGCAAAATAAGGATGCAATGCGTCGCAGAGCATGCGACTTGCTTTGCGAATCGCCTGAGGACCCTCGCGCGCGCCTGGCCGGTTGCTTACCGCCCCATCGTAAGGAATACCGGCAACGGCAAAAGGTGTTACAGCCTTTTCATCTGCACAAGGCCAAGCCGAGGTTCCGAGGCCTAAAAACCCCTCATGCATGCTGAACGCTGGCCTTTGGGAAAAGCTCATGATTCAAGATAAGCTTGATAAAGCATTATTTTCATTATCCCACGGCAAGTGACCCACGATGCGACGAATAGCACTACTCGGATTCTGTTTGTTTTTAGCAGCTTGTGCAGTCACGCCTGATAAGAGCATCACACCCACATCGGTATCGGGCAAAGCGTTCCGTGAGCCCGTGGCGCTACACGCCGAGCTTATCCAAAGGATTCACAACACGGCAAGGCATTTGGGATTTGACGACTCAAGTTATGCCTTCATGGCTGAGGCAGTACCGCATCCCAATGAAGCAAAGCAGGTCAATAAGATTTTGTCCTACCGAGCCGATGCATCGATGCAACCGGCTTCAACGATCAAACTTTTAACCACTGCTGTGGCACTTGAGCGGTTAGGTCCAGAACATCGCGGTTTTACTGAGATGCGCACGGCGGCTGCCACGGAAAACGAACAATTGCGTGGTGATCTTTGGTTGATTGCGGGTGCAGATCCCGAATTTGGTCTATCAACGCTTTGGGAAATGCTAGTCAAGTTGCGCTCGCAGTCGATCCGTGTCATCGAAGGTGATTTGCTTGTCGATCGTCATCGGTTTAAGCCATCACGCCTTGATGAGGGCCTTGCACCATTTGATGAGGCGCCTGAATTTCCTTATAACTATATCCCAGATGCTTTATCGGCTCATGGGGGACTTCAAGATATCTTGATTCGAGCCGATCGAAGTGCGGTCCAGGCCAAGCTTGTGCCCGATCTGCCGGGTATCGTGGTCGATAATCAGCTACTTCTCAACGATGCGCCCTGTCATCGATGGTCAGGTAGTGGTTGGAAAATTCCTCAGCAAAGGCTCGAAAGCGATGGCCGAACGGCCATCGTGCTCAGCGGAACCTTCCCAAGGCAATGCACGCAGCAAGCGAAGCTGCAATTGGTCGATCGCAATCGATTGCTTGAGGCCCAGTTTCGCTGGTTGTGGACACAACTAGGGGGTGATTGGCATGGGCGTCTTCGCGAAGTTGCCGAAGACGATAAAGCGCGTTCAAGCAAGACCAACAACTCAGCAACTACACTTCTCGTTCGCCGAGAAGCAAGACCATGGGGCGAGTGGATCAGACCCTTGAATAAGCGATCCGATAATGCGCTCACGCGTTTGCTCTTCCTCGAAATCGGTGCGCATGTTGCTGGCTCTAACAGTAAGAACGTTTCAAGTTTTGACCTGGCAGATCGGGAAATCAGAACCTGGCTGACAAAGCGATCGATCAATGTCGAGGGCTTGGTGCTCGATAATGGTTCGGGTCTTTCACGCACCGAACGCGTGACGGCAAGGCAAATGGTATCGATGCTTATCAAGCTGTCTCAAGAGCATCGCTATCATGATTTGATGATGAGCCTTCCGGTTGCGGGCGAAGACAATACCTTAAAGCGCCGCTACACCGGGAGTTTGGCTAATGGAAGTGCTCGCTTAAAAACTGGAAGCCTTTGGAATGTGAGTGCGATTGCAGGGGTCGTTTACGATCGCAAGCAGCGTCCCTGGATGGTATCGGTTATGGTGAATCACCCGAAAGCTTCAGCCGCAGCGCCACTGATCACCGAGATCGTCGACACCATTGCTTCTTATCATTTAGAGTAAAAAGCGCATGTTTATAAGCGCGCTTATGCACTAGCCTGCCCTTTTCAAGCAGCCCTAAAGGACGGCTGGTTCAAGAAGGCGAATCGTTCCTTCGCTTGCGTCGATTTCAGCCTGAGCGCCAATGGGTACCGTAAATTTTTGACGGATATGGCCAATGGCGGCACCACGAAACACCGGGTAGCTGCGCTTTAAAAAATAGTCGTCAAATACCTCGTCAAGCGTTGACCTTCCAAATCCTTCGCCTGGCGTACATTGCGTAAAGGCACCGATCACCACGCCCGCAAGACGATCGAGAGCCCCGCTGAGCATGAGCGTTGAGAGCATGCGATCGACTCGATAAATATATTCATTTGTGTCCTCGATAAAAAGAATCGCAGCTTCAAAGGAGGGCAAAAAGCCTGAACCTGCCATCGATGAGAGAACTGCAAGATTGCCGCCTATCAAATGGCCTCGCGCGCGACCTGGACGAAGTGTTTGAATGCGGAACTCACGCGGTGCCGGTAAGTCAGCTGTATCTTTTGGATTTCGCATGGTCCACGGCAATGCTTCTTGGACAACGCTTCGAAATTGCTGCTGACTGAATAGGTTCCACTCGGAAACGCCAGCCGGTGCGTGAAAGGTTATTAGTCCGGTTCGCGCGTAGATCGCGTTTATTAAGGCGGTGATATCCGAAAAGCCGCCAAAAAATTTGGGATTTTTTTGTATAAGTTCGTAGTCGAGTAAAGGCAAGATCCGGTTAGCTCCTGAGCCGCCCGTGATGGCAAGAATCCCATCGACTGCTGGATCGGCAAACAACGCATTGATATCAGCAGCCCGTTGCTGATCACTACCTGCATGGTGTCCCCGACGCGCTCGCAAATGAGCACCTTCCTTGACCCGAAAGCCCATGGCTTGAAGCGTATCGGTAGCGATATCGAAAGGCATACGCTCGTGAATTGCATGCGAGGGGGCAACCAGTCCCAGTGTGTTTCCTGCGCGGAGTCGTTTAGCTTTGATCGGCTTCATGTCAGATTTGCCTGTTGTTGTCGATGCTTGCGCTTGTGATGGCAAAAGCGCGCAGGTATTGGCAAGCAAGAAGGGCGATATTGCCCATCGGCTAAGCTCGAGCATCTGCCGCCTTTTAATCGCTAGTCCGAGTCGCGTCGGGTATGTTTTATAGAACACGCGGGAAATCCCTTCGGACAATCAGACGGTCGCCGTGATCAAAGTGCCACCATTCGGTATCGATACCTCGAAAGCCACCTGTTGACATCGCATCGCGAAGCCACTGACGGTGTACGACATGCTGCGGCATGAGTTTGCCTTCTGCGATATGTATAGACTCAAGGGCCGGATGCGACATGGCGTCCATTTGGTCGTAGCCGGCCCCCATATCAATCATTTTCCCCTGCGCATCGATCAGGCTGACATCGACAGCCATGCCGAAGGAATGAATAGATCCAGGTATGGGATCTGCAAAATAGGCTTGCAGCGGACTTTCTTCGAGAGTTGCCCAGATAGCTTCCTGGACGCGCTGTGGCCGAAGGGCATCAAGCAAGACTAGGCGAAGTCTGGGGTGATGTTCGCGAAGGAAAACAATCGCTTGCTGCAAACCCAAGGCAGCCTCGCGTCGGATCCAGGCGCAATCGAGCGCCTGGTAAAGCACACGCTGGGCGAAGTTATTCTCGCTTGCATAGCGCAGATCAACGACCAGTCCTTCAATGGCCGATAAATGGACAAAGTTTGGGTGAGCGGCTATTCGCTCGCAAGGAATCGGCGTAGGGGATTGCCGATCCTTGTGGTGCTCAAGCTTTGATTCACTGGAAGTTATAGCGCGCTGCAATTTGGAATGTTCTTCCTCTTGGATCGGCAACTCGCGGATCCCAGCCCGCGCCAATCACGCCGTCAACGTTATGCCATGTAAACGGCGGTTGGCGGTCGAGAAGGTTAATGATTCCTGCGGTAATCGTCGCTGATTTTGATACGGTATAAGTGCTAAATAGATTAAAGGTCGTGTAGGAAGACACTTTGCGACGCGGCAGTGGCGTGCTGTCGTAGCCCGACATATCCTCATCCATGTAACCGTCCTTGTAGTCCATCGAGAGGGTTGAATTCCAGTTACCTTGCTTAAAGCCCACGCTGGCAAAGACCTTCCAGGGTAGGTAGAGCGTGGTCGATGTCCACTGGCCAACATACTCAATCAAGGGTGCCGCGGCGGTGAGACGCTCTTTATGGCTGATCATCCTTGTGGCGTTAACCAGCGTGCTGATGCGTCCGCCTGCCATATTGACGTTATGACTCATGCTGAAATCAATACCACGCGTTTCGCTATCAGCCGCGTTAACCCATCCCGCCTGGATGTAGTCGACAGCGCCACTCGGGGTGCGAATAAAGCTGTCTTTGAACAGTGCGTAGTTGGTAATCATGAAAGTTGGGGAGAGACTGCGAATCCGGTCATCAAGCTTAACCTGCCAGTAATCGGCTGAAAACTGCAGATTTTTTGCAGGTGCAAACACAGCGCCAAGCCCTACTTGTTGGGAGGTTTCAGGCTTTAGGGTCGGATTTCCGCCAGCCCTATAGGGCAGGCTTGAGCGATTACATTGATTGGGGTCTGCAGGGCATTTTTCCGGGTCGTTAAAGGTGCCCGTCAATGCTAGGGTGGATTGACCAAGATAAAGCTGTTGCGGCGTTGGTGCTCTAAATCCTGTATTCGCTGAGCCGCGGATTAAGAAGTCTTGACTGGGTTGAAACTTGAAGGCTATCTTTGGATTCGTGGTCCCACCAAAGTCTGAATAATCATCGTGTCGAACAGCGAGTTGGACCTGGAAGCTCTTATGGAAGGGCACGAGCAGTTCACCATAAAGCGCACGGATGTCACGCGAGCGATCAGGCGATGATGGGTTGCCCGGACAGCCCATGACTGAGTTGCTTAAGGCTGCGTTGGCTGTTGTGAAAGTTGATACGCAATTGAAGTTTTGCAAACCAGAAAATTCGTAGGATTCTTTGCGGACATCAAAACCTAAAGCAAAGTCAATCATGCCCGCTGGTGCTTTAGCGAGTTCGCCACTAATCACACCGTCAGCTTGTACGACGCTTGTTTTGCCACCAAATAAGCGGCCACGTGCCTTGGTCGATTCGATTAAATCCATCGCCGCCTGGCTTTGCTTTTGGCCAGGCATTAGAAACGGATTAATTTTACCGCTCGCTAAAGCATCAATGAGCTTTTGCGTGTAGGCATAGCCATCAACCATATTGGATGAGCCTTCTGCCGTACCACGGGACAGGCCAAGCTTATAGTTATACTTTCCAAACTCGCCTTCCATCCCTGTTGCAATACGAAGATTTTCCGAGCGGTTTTCCAAGGTCCGATAGCCCCAATCCGACATCCTCAGGCGATAAGCAATCGGCTTGGTGGGATCAAAGTCATTGGCACCAAAGTTCTTCATATTGAGATAGTGCGGGCCATTGACTGGATAATGGGTGATTGCATTGGAGGTGGTGCTGAATTGGTAGGGCGTGAATTCAGCCAGCACATCCGTACGCGACCCGACTACTTCCGCAAAAGCCGTTGCCGTCGGACTTAGCTTGAAGTTGCTGCGCGCTACATAATTCACGCTGTCAACCGGTGGTTTGAGCATAAATTGCCGGCCGTAGTCGGTTGCACATCGGTATTTGCTGTTGGCGGTGGTGTACCCAAACTTGTCCCACAAGGCAACGTTATCAGCCAGTGGTACGCCAAAGGGCAAGGCCTGGCATTGTCCCTGAATCGCCAGTAAATTGAGATTGGTGTACTTCAAGGGATCGCTTGGACCAACGGTAGATCCCGTCGTTCCCAGGGCAGTTCCTGCGGCGCCAAGGATGTTCGCATGCGGTGCGCTGGTGGTGTCTGGGGTAAGGCCACGCGCGGGCTGATAGCCTGTTGCCCAATCCCGGTCAATACCACGCAAAATATCATTACGGTCGATCGTGACGCTTGCAAGCATATTCACGCCGTCCTTTTCAAGCGAACCCCAACCACCGGTCAAAGACAGGCGTCGCGTCTCACCACCGCCCTTAGCCTGCGGCGTAGAGCCGGTAAATTCGGCTGTTACACCGCGCATATCGTTGCGAAGAATAAAATTAATTACGCCACCAATCGCATCGGTGCCATAGATGGCCGAGGCGCCATCTTTGAGGACTTCAACGCGTTCGATGGCAGCAAGTGGAATGGCGTTTAAGTCGACCGCTCCTCCACTCATCCCGTGGGTGGAAACACGTCGGCCGTTGAGCAAGACCAAGGTACCTGTTGGTCCAAGCCCGCGCAAATTGGCAAACGAAGAGCCTCCGGTCAAGCGATCTTGTTCGGCACCGAAGACGTTGTTGCGCGATGTCGCATTGTCGACGTTTGCCGCGTTAGCACCGAGTGTGCGCACAAGTGCTTCAGCGCTCGTGAGGCCTAATTGGCGGATATCGTCTGAGGTGATGATTTGCAATGGAAGTGCCCCTTCATCCGCAACCCGCTTAATGCTCGATCCTGTGATTTCAACACGTTGCTGCGCGATCGATGGCGTGCACAATAGTGGCGTGGCGAGGCCTACTGCGGCCAGGGCTCCAATCATTCTTTTTAGTTTCACAACAAGGCTCCTTTTGCCGATACGGACGAAATGGCACTGAAAACGATGACTGATAAAAACCGAATCATGTCACGGACTCGTCATTGATGCATCTTTTTCGGGGCAGATATGAAAGCGCCTGGCGTTGGGTGCCAAGTCTTTACCTCATGCAGGGTCTGCCCTATGCGGTGGTCATGTCGCTCTCGCTCGTCTTATTCAAGGATCTGGGCATCTCCAACGCAGACATCGCATGGATGACCGCGTGGCTTTATTTGCCCTGGGTCATTAAGCCGCTTTGGAGCCCCTTTCTTGCATTAATCGCTTCCGAACGACGCTGGGCCCTTTCGATGCAGGCCCTGATAGCCCTCGGCTTTGTTTGCCTGGCGGCGGTGCTTGCGATGCGGTGGCCTTATTGGCTTTGGGCGGTCTGGGGATTCCTGTGGTTAATTGCTTTGGCTTCGGCGACCCACGACGTTGCAGCCGATGGTTTTTACCTTCGCAGCCTTGATCAACAATCACAGGCAAGTTTTGTCGGTGTCCGCAGTCTAGCTTTTCGACTGGCAATGTTGAGTGTATCGGGTGGCTTTGTTGGCTTGGTCGGCATGCTTC
Organism: Betaproteobacteria bacterium; assembly: GCA_016868095.1. Lineage (GTDB taxonomy): Bacteria > Pseudomonadota > Gammaproteobacteria > Burkholderiales > Burkholderiaceae_E > UBA3064. Next base: position 5,442 of record VGHV01000026.1, on the reverse strand, counting down.
TTGAGCAATCAAAGGATCCGTTTGATGTTTGGTCGCAAGCGTTTTTGATGCTGGCCCTGGGTGTGGCAATGCTTTGCTTTTGGCATGGCGTTGCGCTCCCTGGCAAACAGCAAGGTCAACCCAAGGTAGCGAGCCAAAACGAGGCAGAAATCCAAGCCCACGCAGCGAGTCAAAACGAGGCAGAAATCCAAGCCCATGCAGCGATTCAAGCCGACGCACCAAGTGCGTTTGCCCAATACCGACGGGTATTTGTTGATTTTTTCAAGCGCGGTGATCTGTGGCCTTTGCTTTGTTTTCTGCTCTTTTATCGCTTTTCTGAGTCTCAACTGTTGCGTTTGCTGGTTCCATTTCTCATGGATGCCCCTGACAAGGGCGGGCTTGGACTGAGCCACGGCGAACTTGGCGTGAGCTATGGGGGGCTTGGGGTGCTCGCTTTGAGTCTGGGTGGTTTGGGAGGCGGTTATTGCATCGCGCGCTGGGGATTGCGGCGGCTTCTTTGGCCAATGGCTTGCTGCTTAAATGTTCCCAATCTGGCCTATGCTTTGCTCTCCTGGTATCCCGAAGTTGACAAGTATTGGGCCTATTTGGCCATCACCGCCGAGCAATTTGGCTATGGTTTTGGATTTGCAGCCTATCTGGTTTTTATGATGCGGGTGTCCGAAGGCAAGCATGCGACTGCCCACTACGCGATTTGTACCGGTTTTATGGCACTGGGTATGATGGTCCCTGGCATGCCAGCAGGGTGGATTCAGATGCAAATCGGCTACGCAGGTTTTTTTGTTTGGGTGCTTTTAAGTGTATTGCCTTCGTTGATGGTGGTTGCCTGGGTTATAAAGCGAGGCTTGGGTTTGGAGCCTGCTTAGCCTAAACGCTCGGCAATCCAAGCATCGATCTCGGCACCGAGAGCCGGCATAAGCCAAGGCGTGACAGTCCTCTCCTGGGTGGTATGGCGCATTCCAAGCGTCGACATGATCGCGATCAGGTAGCGCCGACCACCGGGTTTGATCGAAGAAACCAGGCCAGCGTTGGCAGCATACGACCAGGTTGATCCAGTTTTGTGCGCAAAACTGACGCTTGCAAGGTCTTGTTGGGCGAGGAAGTTTCCAGGCCAGCGTTCTGGTCCGATTTGCGCTTCCCCTTGGGCATTGATCCAAAGCTTTGGTAGGCGTGCTGGGATGCCTTGCACCCAATTAGGGAGTCCACAAAGCAGGCTGCTTGATAAAACTTGGTGGAGAGCTTGACGCTCCATCCACTGCCAAAAGCGTTTGGCACTGCTCTCAGATATAAAATATTGATCGATATGCGAGGCTGGCCTTGAATCTAATTTTTGGGGGGTGCTCAGCCAGGGAGGCCTAACGCCGGCCTCTCCAGTAGCATCAAGCATCAGCCACAGTAAACGTAAGCAGTCCCAGGAGGTCATCTGGAGTTTACCAACGCCCGCACCATCAGGGTTACGCCATCCGCCTTGTGGCGTGCTGTTATCAAATCTTAGGCCGTGAAGACCAAAAGCTTGGAAATGATTATTTATATCGTTACGGTTGGAAGATCGATCAATCAAGCCTCGTTCGTGGAGTAAGGCCACAAGCGCATCGGTCGCTTCGTTGCTGCTTACGCTAATCATCCGATCGCAACAATCGCTGATACTCAGCCGCTCTCGGCCTGCGGTCACCATCTCCTCCCATCGAAGCGCGTTTTTGTCGATGAGCAGGCAAACACCCACGGCCACCATCAGTTTAATTACGGAGGCCGGATAAGGCGCAATAGCGCGATGGGGCCCTTCGCCGCTTAGATGCTCGAGATGTTTAAACTCGCGCCAGTTTGCGCCCGGTAGCCATGCAATCGAATCTTTGGCGTCATTAACTGGATCGGCAAAGTAGCTGATGTTGTGCGGCCCAGTTGCGGTGCTCGGATCAAGGTCTCCCCTTAGGCCTTCACTGTTGCCTGCCTGAATCAAAACCTGTGCCCAAGATGCAGACCCGATCTTGCCTAGCGGTGGCAGCAATGCAATCGAACAATCAATCGTCGGGAACGGATCGCGCATCGATGGGCTTGTTGCTTTGATGGCATGCAAGAGGGCATGCCGCAATGCCGCGGCTAATTCATCATGGCCTGGCATCATCCGATCATCGTTCCTGACCGCTGGATCTTGTTCGGCTCGCAGTCTGTGCGGGATCGCACAGAGTCCGACCACGTTGGCCATGCGAGTCGCAAAGATCCTGCGCCCTCGCATCAATCATCCTAGTCGATGAGAAAGTCGATCGCTCTAGGTAAAGCATCGCGACCAATGGCTATACCCATACTCAACATGGCTGCTTCAATGCCAGCTAATGCACCTAAAATAGTTGGCTCATTCATATCGCCAAGGTGTCCGATACGAAAAACCTTGCCCGCCATTGGACCCAAGCCGCCAGCCATCGCCACCTGAAACCTTTCACGAGCAATGGTTCGAATAGCCTCTGGATCAAAGCCTTGAACAGTTACGGCCGTTACAGAAACCGATCGTGCTGAGGGTACCTGACAAAAGAAATCAATAGCGCCTGCGCTTGACCATGCCTCGATGGCTTTAAAAACAGCGCCGGCTAGTCGACGATGTCGTGCAAACACTTGGTCGAGCCCTTCTTGTTGCAGCAGGCCAATAGCAGCTCTTAGGCCCATCAACATTTGGAGCGGTGGCGTTCCGCAAAACTTTCGATACGCATGACTGCCTGTACGCTTGGTCCAGTCCCAGTAGAACTTTGGTGATGGATTATCAAGCGAAGCTTGATGTGCGCGTTCGTCGACCACCACAAAGCCCATGCCGGGTGGCAACATCAGGCCTTTTTGTGAGCCGCCGACGACGAGATTGACACCCATGGCATCCATGGCAAACGGGGTAGCCGCTAGCGATGACACCACGTCAACCACATAAAGCGCAGGGTGTTTGGCTGCATCGATCGCCTGCCTTATGGCGGCGATATCGCTTGTTATGCCTGTTGATGTATCGGTTTGGACAGCGAAGACCGCCTTGATATCGCCCGTCTTGTCGGCACGTAGCACATCTTCGACTTCGTTAGGATCAATCGGAAAACCCGGCTTCCAGGGCGTTCGAACGACCCTGCGGTCAAGCGCCTCGGTTTGGATAGCCCAGCCTTCAGAAAAATGCCCAGTCGAAGGAATCAAGACCGCATCGCCTTCGGCCAATACATTGGCAATGGCAACCTCCCAGGCACCGTGGCCATTGGCAGAATAAAGATAAACCTCGCCATGTTCGGTACCAACCACTGCTTGCATGCCTGCTTCACAGTCCTTGATCAAATCATCAAGTCGTGGATCGGCAAGATCGATCGATTGGCGATGCATGGCATCGAGTACTTCGTCGGGAATACGAGTTGGCCCCGGGGCGTGAAGAAAGCGCGCGCCGGGAATTCTCTTGGAATGCTGTTGCATAGACAATATCGTTCTTAAAGTTACTTATAAATGACTTCGGGGAGCCAAAGGCCGATTTCGGGGAATATATAAAGCAATGCAAGCGCCACGACCTGTATCGCCATAAAGGGCATCATGCCCGCAAATGGAATACTCCTCGTTGATAAAACATGAAAAAAGCGGGTCGCAAATCGACGCCTCCCCTAATTTTGCTAGCCCATCCGAACACCTGCCAGGTCGCTACCTCGTGTCCATGAGCAAAATCAGAGCAAAGCGAACAAGATGATCGCTCAAAACAGTGCAGCATGTCACATTGAAGGGATTGTCGGTCATGAATGGCCCCAATCCAGGGAGTTTCGATGAATCAAGCATTTCCTAACATTTTTGCTTCGGAGGTTGACATGTCGAATCAACCAGATGATGAACAAGCTTCAAGCTTGGGCTTGTCATGGCCGATGGACGAGCGTATTGGCCATCGATTCCTTGATCATCCCCGCGGACTTCGCATGCATTGGCTCAAGGCGGGCAATCCTAAGCATCCAACTGTCCTCATGCTTCATGGATTTCCTGAGCTTGCCTATAGCTGGCGAAAGCTCTTGCCCTTGATCGCATCGCAGGGTTTTCACGCGATTGCTCCTGATCTGCGCGGCTATGGGGCCACCACAGGATGGGATAGCAGTTATGACGGTCCCTGGCAAAAGGCTTCGATGATGCAATTGGTTGCTGATGTGGTCGGTTTCTTGCAAGGGATCGGCGTGAGAGAGGTCCACAGCCTTATCGGACACGATTTTGGCTCGCCGCTCGCGGGATGGTGCAGCCTGATGCGGCCCGATCTTTTTCAGCGCCTCGTGTTGATGAGTGCACCCTTTTCATCCCCGGCCACGATGCAGCCGATCGACCCACACCGGGCTGACCATGTCGACGGTGCATTCGCTCAGCTGAATCCTGCTCGCAAGCACTATCAAATCTATTACACAACCGAGCATGCCAATCGTGACATGTTGCAATGCCCTGAGGGCTTAAAAGCATTTTTGCGTGCCTACTACCATGTGAAAAGTGCTGACTGGTCATCCAATCAACCGCATCCTCTGGGCGATCGGTCGGCAAGCACCATGGCTGTCATGCCTACTTATTACATCATGCGTGCTGATGAGAACATGGCGCAAACCGTCGCGTTGCATCACCCTAGCCAAGACCAGGTGCGGGCCTGTAAGTGGCTGCCAGACGACGAACTCGATGTCTACGTTGATGCCTACAAGCGCACGGGCTTTCAGGGCGGGCTTAACTGGTACCGATGCGCTTGGGATCCCACCATTCAGTTTGCACAGCAAGCCTATGCAGGGGCAAAGCTCCGAATGCCAACGCTATTTTTAGCGGGAGAAGCCGATTGGGGCATGTACCAGTGGCCAGGCGATCTCGAGGCGATGCAAGCCACTTGTTTGCGTTTTGAGGGCGCCTATCGAATTCCTGCCGCTGGCCATTGGCTACAGCAAGAGCAGCCGCTTGCAGTGATGGATTATTTAGAGCGGTTCTGGCAAAGGAGCTAATAATTGGGACAGGACTAAGGATCAGTCGTTGAGGTGGCAGGCCGCCATGTGGCCTTCGCCAAGATCTCTAAGGACGGGCGCTTCGTTTCGACAGCGGTCCGTGGCTTTGGGGCAACGCGGGTGGAAATGGCAGCCCTTGGGCGGGTTGATCGGATTGGGGACATCGCCGGTCAAGACGATCCGCTTTCGTTTCACGCTGGGGTCTGGTATCGGAACCGCCGATAACAAGGCCTCGGTGTAGGGATGCTTCGGGTCGGTATAGAGCGCTCGCGACGACGCGATCTCCACGATACGGCCGAGGTACATCACCGCGACTCGATTGCTGATGTGCTCAACAACCGATAAGTCGTGAGCAATGAATAAATAAGTCAGTCCAAACTTTTCTTGCAAATCTTCAAGCAGATTAATCACCTGTGCTTGAATGGACACATCGAGGGCTGAAACAGGTTCATCACAAACAATAAGCTTCGGCGACACGGCAAGAGCCCGC
>VGHV01000025.1 GCA_016868095.1 Betaproteobacteria bacterium | reverse complement strand
TGAGTGATACGGCGTATGGCTTGCATCAGCTCCTCGGCAAGCGCGGGCGTGCCGAGCGCATCAATCAAAACCACCGCCCTATCAGTTATGACGATGCCAGCGTTTGAATTAAAACCACGATTGCTTGTTGATGCGGGTCCCAAATCACCTTGAACCATGTAAGCCTGTTTACTAAGCGACTCTAATGCCACCGCAGGCAGCAATTGGGCAAACACCGATGAAGCCATGCCTAGAAACCATAGCCATAGCAGTGCAGGACCCAGGCTATGCATTAAAAAGCTATCCCTGGATTACCGTCCATACCGAGAATCTTGGGGGTGTTGAGTTGGCGTGGCGTAATACGCTTTTTCGCTTTGAGCCAGGTCTCGACCACCTCCCAAATTGGCTCCCCTTTAGCGCCTTCACCCACAGGCGCCCAACCAGCAACCTTATACGATTTATCGGCTTCAATAAGCTGACCCTTTAATCGCATATCACTGATACGAGCCCCTGCTTTGGCGCGCGGATCGATGGTGTATTGCAAGCCACCGACGCGAACCATGTCACCGCCCTGTTGATAATAGGGGTCAGGATTGAAGAGATTATCTGCAACATCTTCTAGAATGGTCTTGATCATCGTACCCGAGAACTGGCTCACTGTGACTTGCGGATAAGTAATCGCCGTCTGATCCATTACATGTTCGCGGGTGATCGCCTGCCCGGGCAAAAGCGAGGTACCCCACCTGAAGCCTGGTGAGAAGGCAAGATCGGCCGATTTCACCTCCATCAAAGCGTCAACGATCAGCTGATCGAAACTACCGTTAAAGTTACCCCGTCGATACAAGGCGCCGTCGCTAATCGCGAGGGTTTCGTTGAGCTTGCCCAGATAAGGTGCTCTAACCTTGTCAATAAAGGCCTGCATGCCAGGATCGGCCTTTAGTTGATTGGAGAAGACTGGTAATAGGCGATAACGATAATCCTTGACACCTGATGAACCAACATCAAGATCGAGCAGGGCAAGGAACTTACCGTTTGAACCTGCATTGGTGACCAATGTTTTGCCGCCCGGGTTCGACACCACAACCGGCGCTGGCATACCGTCGTGGGTGTGCCCTCCTAGGATGGCATCGATACCACGAACTCGCGAGGCCATCTTCAAATCAACATCCATACCGTTATGAGAAATAACGATAACGGCCTTGGCACCCTTAGCCCGAACTTCATCTACAATTTTTTGCATACGATCGTCCTGAATACCAAAACTCCATTCAGGCACCATCCATCGAGGATTAGCGATCGGCGTATACGGAAATGCCTGACCGATAATTGCTACGGACTGTCCATTCATCTGACGCATGCTGTAGGGCGCAAACACCGGATCTTCAAAATCGGTGGTCTTCACGTTTTGCGCTAAAAACTCAATACTGCCCTTGAAATCTTTGCCAACGATCTCCTTGACCCGGTCAGCACCGTAGGTAAATTCCCAGTGCGCCGTCATCAAATTCACACCGAGCAATTTACATGCATCGACCATGTCCTGGCCATTTGTCCAAAGTGCCGTGGCTGAACCTTGCCATGTGTCGCCGCCATCGAGCAATAGCGCCGATGGGCGGCTTGCTCGGATCTGTTTCACAAGGCTTACAAGATGGGCAAATCCACCCACTTTTCCAAACTGTTTGGCTGCCGACTCAAAGCCAAGATAGGTGAAGGCATGAGCCTGCGCCGATCCCTTCGCAATACCGTAGTATTTCAAAAAGGCATCGCCAACAACATGAGGGGGCTTTCCTACGGCGTCCCCGACGCCTAGATTAACGCTAGGCTCACGAAAATAGATCGGCATGAGTTGGGCATGGCAATCAGTGAAATGCATGAAGCTGACATTTCCAAAAACAGGAACGTCATAAGAAATGTTTGTTTCACTGGCCTGTGATGCTCCCGGCAGGCAAATGCCTGCCGCCGAAGCCGCACCGAGGAGATGGAGAAATTCTCGTTTTTGCATTGCATTAAGTTACTGATTAACAGGCGATTTAGGATCGAGTAAAAGCGCCATCACATCCTTCATCTGCGCCTCAGTCAGAATACCGGCAGCCCCAAAACGTGGCATTGAATTGCAGGCGTTAAAGGCATGTGCGTTATAGATTCGCGCCCACGTATACTTAAGAATTGCTTCGGAATCGCCGCGTAGCTTGCCGTAGTTATACAACGTAGGACCTATGTTGCCGTAGGCAAGCTCCTGCTTGCTGATCTGGTGGCAGGCATAACAATTGCCGCCAGCGACGGTTCCCGGGGCATCAGAAAACTGCATGCCGATGCCACTTTGGGCAATCCGCTCTCCGCGGCTAAAGTCACCAAGATACTTGCCATCGGCAGGGTATTTTACTGAGGCGAGTGCAGCTTGTTCTAGCTTTTCCTTGACTGCTTTTGGTACTTCCTTGCCTGTGTAATCACTACAAACCCGCTGCAACTCTGATTGGTCAAGACGATCGAGCTTCGCGGAGCCGCGCTCAGCAAAGGACTGTTTCATGAGTTGCGTGATTGATTCGTTACTTGGCCCATCAGGCAACATAGCGCAAGCACTCAAAATCACCCCAAAAATACCAGCAAACGTAATTTGTCTGATTGCCTTCATATCTGTCCCCCTTAGCGCTTAATCGAAGGCGTTTCCATTACGCCACCGTTAGCACGAACCCCCAGATAGGTAATCAAATCAACTGCTGCAGGCGACAGGTACTTCAATTCGGGAAAACGCTGTTGACGAAAGCAGTCATAAATCCGCCACTGCATAGTTCTGAGTGCACCCTGCGAAACCCGATACGCAGGCCAGGAGGCGAAAGCTTTTTGTGCTGGTTCGGTTTTGGTGAGGTTGGGTAGCCCTTGCAGGCGAATACGCTGGTTATCAACCGCATGACAGGAAGCGCAGGAAAAGTCGTAGGGACCTGCACGAAAATAGAAGATCTTCTCGCCTCGAGCAAAGGCCTCCTTCTCCTTGAGGTGTTGTTGCGGCACATTGATCTTCATGCCACGGGATTCCTCAACAACATAAGCCACCAGTGCTTCCAAATCGGTTGCCGACTGGCCAGCGCCAGAATAAGGACGAGCTATAACCTTATCACGCTCTAGGCCTTGGATCATGACTTTACAAAAAACGATACGAGTCTCGAGATCCATCACCGCGTCGCTGTCGGCAAAGTATCGCGGCAGCTGAGCGTTTGCACCCCTTACCACACCTGGTCCAAGACCAAGATCACAGCTTTCAAGGCTTACTTGATTGGGGCCTTGCTTCTTTTTCCACAAGCCCTCGCCTTTAAGCGAAACCAGCTCAGCGGGATTGCCGTCTTGAAGCATCTGGCGATACTTCTCGATTTCTGCCTCGGTAGCGTCCTTAGGCTGCGCCCCCGCCAATGCTGAGGCACTCAAACCCATGGCAATAAAGAGGGCTTTAAGACCTGCCTTAGCACTAAATCCCACTGCGCTCGCTTGACGCCGATCTCTTGTCGTCATTGTTCTCATTTCTGTCTCCTTTTGTTGTACGGGCGGCTTATGAACACTTAGCTCATCAGCTTACGGTTACTTCGTCGGTTCGCTTTTCGCCCTTATTGTCGATCCAAGTGATGCTGATTTTGTCGCCAGCCTTGCCACCCTTGACCTTAAACTGCAGGTAGGGATTCTTCGACACCGCAGGACCCCAGAAAGCTTTAACGACTGGCTTGCCATTAAGGCTTGCAGTTACATCGCTAATAAACCATGCCGGCACCAGCTTGCCTGCTGCGTCCTTGCGTTGACCGGTTTCCATCTCGTGGGCCATCAAAACGCGGACATCAACCACATCCCCACGCGCAGCAGCGCGTATTTTCATCGGATCAGCCATTTGAATCTCCTAAAGTATTTGCTTGACCAACTATTACCTAAGTTAGATCAATACAGTTTGCATCATGTTTTTCATCGGGTCCGGCTACGCTTGCGATGCCCTAGCCGCCGCAGCCGCCTAAGGTGACCTTAATTTCCTTTTTCGCCATATAGAACTTGCCGTCGGCGCGAACAATGGCGACCACATCAGAGCTTTGACCCATCTTCACTCGCATATTGACCTCGGCAACACCGCCGTCCATGAACTGATAAGCCCCTGCCAATGCGTTGGGGTTCTTATCAACGAGAAGCGCAACCATGTCAGTATTTGGAATCTTGCTGTTGACGCCAACAGGGACAACCGCTCCGTTTTCCGCGATATCAGGCGACACAATGGTGATGTCAGCCGATTCAGTCGCACCCGCCGCACCGAGTGCTTTTAGGGTGTCGGGAATACCCTTGGCCTGAAAAGCCGCCTGCATTGCTGCTTGTGCTTGGGCAGTGCCCGGACTAATCATGCCGAGGGCAAGCATTGCGCCATAGACGCCCATACCTGCACCGCCCTTTAGCGCTTCACGTCTTGAAAAAATCATACCGTTCTCCTATTAAAATATCGAATGACATTGGCCGCAATGCCAACACAAACCGACCCCGGGATTCAAGCTGCCGATGTAAAGCCTGGGTTGAGCCCTTCGGCCTAGCCAAAAGAACTACTTTGCACCTTCGAGGATCCATCGTGCAAGGGTCTTTAAGTCCTCACTAGATACTTGTGGCTGAGCAGGCATGGGAATTTGCCCCCAATTTCCAGACCCACCCTGACTAATCTTGCTGACCAAGGTGGCCTCAGCTTTCATATTTCCCTTATAGCGCGCCGCTACCTCACGAAAGGCTGGCCCAACCATTTTTTGCTCAACACCATGGCATGCCAAGCAACTCTGCTCCTTCGCAAGCGTGAGTGCGGTTTTCGGAGCGGCGACAGCTAATTTTGGCGCTTGCACCGCACCGCTTGCGATGGCGACTTTAAGTGGCTCTTTGAGCGGCGGCTTGGTGGTGTCGGCTCCGCGCGATGGCCCGACAAGTCGATTTTGCTCTGCAATATTGCCGTGCGCATTACGGGCAAATTCAGGCAATATCGATGCGACCTCGGCTGATACTTTGCAATTGTTCATACAAAGTTCACCTTGCACATCAGGCCTTCCTTTGAGGTCCCATAAGCCCGTGAACTTCACCTTGCCATTGCGATTGGGAATACGCTTTTGAACGTCGGCGATATTTTGATCGCTGAGCGTGAAGTCCGCCGGTAGGACTTCGGCAAGGTGCAAAATATAGGCCGTCACCGCGTAGACTTCGTCAACCTTTAGGGATTTTGGCGCATTCCATGGCATGGCACGATTAATGTAGTCCCACAAGGTCGATAGGGTGGACAACTTCATCATCGTGGTGCGCTGTGGGAAATCGGGACGGGTCAGATTAGCAACCAGGCCGGCCTCGATGTCCTTTTTTGTCGTCCCACCCACGATCGGCGTAAAGACTTCATTGGACTCACCAAAGGTGCCATGGCATGACGCGCACTTTGCCTCCCATACCTCTTCGCCCTTGGAAACCGAACCTGCGCCCTTGGGCAAGCCTACAAAGTCAGCGCGCACATCAATGTCCCATGCTTTCACCTCGGCATCGGTTGCAGCACGGCCCAGATTGAGCCAGGGCTTCGCCCCTGCAGCTTGGGGAAGAGCAGCCTGAGCCAGCGACTCAACGGAGCAAAACATGCTCGCTAACAATAAAACTGCACTCAGTTGAGGCTTAAGAAACTTGAACATTAAAAACCTCCCCTGTTTCGGTAACTTTCCATGACTGTATTGCATTGTTATGATAAATAGATCTCGTACCACGAATGGCACGAAGTTGTCTCATCATGGGCTGGATATGACCTGATTCGTCGACCGCTCTGCTTTGCAGAATGGCAGGGCCGCCATCCCAAACCCAGTCGATATTGAATCGCGTGAGGGCTTTCGACAACACAGGCGTTTCAAGCCGCGCCATACGCCAGTTGCGCCCGCCATCAACAGAAACATCCACCCGCTTGACGCGCCCTCGACCCGACCAGGCCAAGCCCGTCACATTGTGATAGCCCTTATCCATAAGCACCTGGCCACCAGAGGGCGTTGTGATGACAGACTTCACCTCTTGGATCGAGGTGAACTGACGATGCCTGCCATCGGGCATCAAATCGACGTAATGCGTCACTTCATCTTTGGTGTAGTAGGGTTGATCACCTACCTCGATACGGCGCAAGTACTTCACCCAGGAGACCCCTTGCACGCCTGGCACAACCAGGCGCAACGGGTAGCCGTTTTCCGGGCGCAACATCTCGCCGTTCATGGCCCAGGCAACCACGACATCATCAAGTGCACGGTCCATCGCAATCGTCCGGGTCATCGATGAACCATCGGCACCCTCAGCAAGCACATAGCGGCCTTTTTTCGTATCGGCACCGGCAATATCGAGCAGGGTTGACAACAAAACCCCGGTGAACTCCGAACAAGAGAGCATCCCATGCGAGTACTGTACCGTGGGGACCGCCACGTTACCCCATTCCATCCCAGTATTGGCACCGCACTCGATAAAATGAATGCGCGACACTGAAGGCAAGCGCATGAGATCGTCCATCGTGAAGACCTTTGCCTGCCTCACCAAACCATTAATCATGAGCCGGTGTTGCTCGGGATTAATATCCCACCAGCCCTGATGGTGGCGCTCAAAGTGCAGGCCATTGGGCGTGATGATGCCAAAGAGTGATTGCAACGGGGCGAAACTTACCGACGCCGCTCCCACACGGGTAAGGCCCGGACTCTCGCGGCGCTGCAAGTTGCGTTCGTACTGCGAGGGCACGCCATAGCCCCGCGCAGCAACCGGCTGACCAAGACCGACGGTGTGCGCTGGAAGCTTAAGAATCGCGTCTTCTCCAAGCGGATTGGCAGACGCGGTCGCCGTTGATGCTGCGCCTGCACCCATAGCAAGCGCTTTGCCCATAAAGCTGCGCCTAGCCGTCCGCGCTTTGGCGTGAAAGGCGTCGTCCATGTGATGCTCGGGCGCCCTTTGGATACGCCCAGGTATTGCCGCAGGCCTAGGGCTTGAAGTTCCATAAGTCACTTCATCGTCAAACGAATGCATTGTCAAACCTCCTCATACAGCCAAATTTTCCGTTTATCCATCATGACCATCGTTTTGTGCACGCTTGAGGACTCTTGGGGCTGGTTTTGTACCCCTCGGAGTAATCTCGGGCGCAGGCAACTTGGATGTCACACGCTTTTCTCGAGCTTTCAACGCAGCCTTGGGTCTGGACTTTGGCATGGCGGGGTCAAAGCCGCGCGCAAGGTTAAGTAGTCCATCGCTTCGCTCACCATCATCGTCAAGACGTGAGGCAATGTGAATGCAAACACCACGACAAAGGGCAATCAAAGCTGAGTCTTGGATGCCATAAAACACATGATTGCCTGACTTTCTTCGATACACGGCATGCGCCTGATAAAGGGCTGCCAAATGCCTTGACACATTGGTCTGGGTGCCGCCGACCGCAAGCACGATGTCTCCAACTGTGCGCTCCCCGTCACAAATCGTATGCATGATCCGAACACGCATAGGCTCGGACATCAGACTGAAATAGCGTGAAACCGACTCGAAGACGCGCTCAAGCTCTTCGCGCTCTTCCTGGTCAGCCACCATTGGCCTAGTTGCCGGTGCCAAGCTTCCTCCTCCAACGAACTCAGGCTATGATCCTGAGTGGTTTTGATCTTTGTTGTTATTGATCTTGATTTATTGCGGACGCACTATATGATCATATACGCATATAGTCAAGTACTCTACGGCACTTTTTGATGAGCAAGCAAAACCAATTACAAAGCCAATCCAGCTCGCGGCAGGCGCCGGCCCATATGCCACAACTCGATCATCTCGATAAGCAACTTGATCGCGCAGGCAAGCAAAAGCGGCCCTTGGTCTTGCTTGTGACGATGCCCGGCTGCGGATGGTGTGATCTCGTCAAACAAGACTATTTGCAACATCTTGCCAGAGATCAGGACAAGGAAGGTGTTTTGGTTTTTGAAACGATTCAGGGAGGACCCGAGCTGCAGCGCTACCGTATTACGATGGTGCCTACCGTCTTATTTCTTGGCCCTCAGGGCGAAATCGCAGAGCGCCTTATCGGCTATGGGTCGCGCGACTTTTATGGCGCATACTTGAATGAGCGCATAGCGAGTGCCCGAAAAAAACTCGTTTAATGAAAATGCCCTGGATTAGGCTCTGAGTCTTCGGGCATCTCAGCGTGCACGACCTCGCCCTCACCGTTTGGATAAAGCGGTGATCCACAATCGTCACAAAACTCAGGTTCGCTGCAGCCTGGATGCACACGAATGTTCGTCACACCAAGCTCATGCAAATGCTGTTTGATCTGTTCGAGTGGACTTGGATCATCGGCCTCTGATTCGGCACCCAACATCGGCCATACGACGCCCTGGGAAACCTCCTCCTCAGAGTTAAAACTTAGACCGATCCGATACTCATCGAGTCGATCCTGACCAAAGGCTGCGATGTTGGCACGTAATTGCTTGGCTTCGATCGAAAGTGCGTGGCTGAGGTAGTGGACTGCCGCCCGTAAGGCATAAGGCCGGACCCGACGATCAGATTCGCGCAGATTGATATGAAAAGCATCGGGTAGCAAGCACTCAAATCCGCAGCCCACCATCACCGGCTCAAGGTTGGGTCGACCCTGAGCAACCCACTGCTCCAAACACTGAACTCGCGTTGCATGGTCGCTTGCCTCGATATCCTGCCAGCGCAAAAGTGCCTGGCCTAGAGGCGCTGCAACAGCGGCGAGGATAAAACGCGAATCGGCAAGCATTTCGGCTGTCTCAGGAAATGCTGAAAAATCGAGCCGGGGATCTTGGGCCTTCAAAGCTGCAACGCCAAGTTTGCGCGTCAGCTTGCGAAGCTCGGGAAAATCACGCGGTAGTTGATCAATCGAGTATAGCCAGGGCACCATGCAAAACCGAACCTGATGAGCCAAGCAGTGAGCCTGCCAATGGGCCGACAAAGCACTTGCGTTGGACGCTGGCAGACGACCCGACGCGATGCCAAATCGCGTCCACGCGACTAAGGGCGCTGAAACGAGCAGACATTGCCACCACTGACCCTCGTATTCAACCACGACAGCTTCGGCGCAATGCTCAACCATTTCAATGAGCGCGCCATAAGCCTCGAGATCTGTGAGGTGGGTACGGTCTAGTGCGTCGTAGATTGCCTGGGGATGATTGGTATCGAGCAAATGCTCGATTCGCTTTGCGAGCAACTGTTGCCAGTAAGAATCTTCAAGCCTGCTTCCTGAATTGGCCAAACCTAGCGCTGAAGCCACAAGCCGTTCTGAATCGGGCGATAACTGGGCCTTTCGCTCGCGACCACTTCGCGACATACGTGCTTCCTTCATCATACTTTATTCAAACTCCTGACTGACTTGAGTCTGCTGCAAACGACGCCACAAACTGGGGCCGTGCGCATCCTTCTCCATCGCTGCATGATAAGCCTCATGGGCCGATTGATGAAATGAGCTCAGACTGATCTGCTTAAGGCCTTGCGGCGGCCAATCGCCTCGCTCATTGCCCAGGCCTTGCGTCGTTGCATCGGCGATTAAGCCGATTTCCAAGGACTCCTGCCCTCGGGTCATCGCAAGATAAACATCGGCAAGCAGTCTTGCGTCGAGCAGGGCTCCATGAAGACTACGATGCGCATTTGAGATGCCGTAGCGCTCACAGAGCGCGTCCAAAGAATTGCGTTTACCGGGGTGGAGTTCACGGGCAAGCATGAGCGTATCGGTCACTTGGCACTGAGAGCTCAGTTCGGGGAGACCAACACGGCCTAACTCCGCCCGCAGGAAACCGAGGTCAAAGGGCGCGTTGTGAATCAAGACCTCAGCATCGCCGACGAAATCCAAAAAGTCCTTCGCAAGATCGGCAAACTTTGGCTCGCCTTCGAGTCGCTCACGGCTAAGTCCATGGACGGCCTGCGCACCTTCGTCGATGTCGCGTTCGGGATCAAAATAATGATGCCAGTGGCGGCCTCTCGCCTGGCGATTGATTAACTCGACGCATGCGAGCTCGATCACTCGGTGTCCGTCTGCAACGCTCAGACCGGTTGTTTCGGTATCAAGCACCACCTGCCGCATGTGCTCCTCCCAGTGCTTGCGCGGATCGCTTGCGCCTTGCTATGAGCGAATAAACCACCGGCACCACGAACAAGGTAAGCACCGTCCCAAAGCTCATACCGCCCACAATGACCAGGCCGATTTGCGTGCGACTTTCAGCCCCAGCACCAGTCGAGAGGGCAAGCGGCACGGCACCGAGAACCATCGCGCCGGTGGTCATTAGGATCGGTCGCAAGCGCAGCTTTGCCGATTCAAAGACTGCATCGATGGGTGATTTTCCTTCGCGTTGCAATTGGTTGGCGAACTCGACAATTAAGATACCGTGTTTGGTAATGAGGCCAACCAGCGTGATCAAGCCGATCTGACTGTACACATTGATCGATCCACCACCATACTTCAACAGCGCGAGCGCACCCGTCATCGACAAGGGCACTGAAAACATGATGATCAAAGGGTCGATAAAACTTTCAAATTGCGCTGCAAGTACAAGATAAATAAAGGCTAAAGCTAATAAGAAAGTGAGATAAAGCGCGGTTGACGAGAGTTTGAACTCCCGGGTTTCACCGTTGTAATCGATGGCGTAACCCGGTTTGAGATACTTTTGCGCGGTGGTCTCCATCATCGTGATCGCTTCACCGAGCGAATAACCTGGCGCCAAATTAGCGGTTATCGTGACCGCGCGTCGTTGTGCGAAGTGATTGAGTTCGCGCGGAGCGACTGACTCCTTGACCGACACCAGACTAGCCAGTGGGACCATAGTGTCCCCACGACCACGGACGTAGATGTCAGCGATATCGCGAGGCGACGATCGTGCCGACGCGTCAAGTTGCACCATCACATCATATTGCTCGCCCTCACGTTTGAAACGTGTGACTTGCCGACCGCCAAGCATGGTTTCCAAGGCGCGCCCGATTGCTTCAACTTGAACGCCAGCATCCGCTGCCCTTTGACGGTCAATCTCAAGCTTGATTTCAGGCTTATTGAGCTTCAAATCAATATCCACGCCTTGAAGACCCGGGTGACGCTGCAATTCAGCGACAAAGGGAGCCACGGTGGCCTGGAGATTTTGGTAGGGCTCTGAGGTGAGCACCACAAAATTGATGGGCCTCACCCTTGGCGACTGGCCAAGCGATGGCGGCGCAACGGCAAAGGCCAGCACGCCAGGGATTGACAAAAGTTTAGGCTGAAGCTCTTTAAGGATGTCTGCGGTACCACGCTGGCGATCCTGCCAGTCAACCATGCGCAAAAAACCGATCCCTTGTGTGACCGTTGGCGAACCAGAAACCACAAACCTGCGGTCGAATTCGGGAATCTTTGCCGCGATCTCACCGATCAGTCGGCCGTATCGGGTGGTGTAATCGATGGATGATCCTTCGGGCGCACTGAAGATAATCACCACGGTGCCCCGGTCTTCAAGCGGCGTCAGTTCCTTCTTCGACTCTTTAAATAGCCAGACACTCGCCCCACCAACCGCTAATCCCAACACGAGTACCAGCCAGCGAGAGCGAAGCGCCCCTCGCAAAAGTGCGGCATATGCGTTTGTTATCAGCGCCACAACCCGATCGATCCAGCTCACAAAGTAGCTTGAGAAGCGCTTCTCTCGCGCGTCTTCAGCATGGGAGCGCAAAAGGCGCGAGCACATCATCGGCGTGAGGGTGAGCGCCACAAACCCTGAGATCAAAACCGCACCCGCCAGTGATAAAGCAAACTCGATAAATAAGCGCCCAGTCCTGCCGGTTGTGAAGGCGATCGGTGTAAACACTGCTGCTAGCGTGAGGGTCATGGCGATCACAGCGAACTGAACCTCGCGGGTACCTCGAATAGCTGCATCAAAGGGCTTCATGCCGTCTTCAATGTGCCGGTAAATGTTCTCAAGCACCACAATAGCGTCGTCAACGACAAGACCGATGGCCAAAACCAAGGCAAGCAGCGTGAGCGTGTTGATCGAAAACCCGGCGGCGTACATCAGTGTGCAAGCACCGACCAAACAAACCGGGATGGTCACGAGAGGAATCACCGAAGCCCGCAAGGTGCCCAGAAAAACCAGAATTACCAAGGCAACAAGCGCAATCGCCTCAACAATCGTCCGAAAGACTGCCTCAAGGGACCTATCAATAAAAACGGTTGTATCGTTCGCAATCCGAACGTTCATACCTTGTGGAAGACTTTGCTGAAGCTTTGGCAACTCCTCTTTGAGAGCTGCAGCAAGCACCAATGGATTGGCCGTGGCCTGTTTGATAAGACCCACGGACACGGCTGGCTGCGCATTAAGTGTGACGTTGGTTCGCTCATTGAGTGCGCCAATCTTCACTCTTGCGACCTCGCCCAGCGTTACTGGATAACCATTCACAACCTTGACAATGATGTCGCGAAATTGCTGTTCTCTTTGCAAATCGGTTTGGGATGTAACCGTAAACTCGCGCTGAAGACTCTCAATCCTTCCCGCAGGCACTTCAACATTTTGCCGGCGTAAGGCTTCTTCAACATCGGCGGGTGTGAGCTTGTAAGCTGCAAGGCGGTCGGCGTCTAGCCAAATCCGCATGGCAAAGCGACGCTCACCAAATATCCGCACGTCCGCTGCGCCTGGCAAAGTTTGAAGCCTCGGCTTAACGATCCGGCTGACGACATCAGAGACTTCAATAGGCGGCAAGGTGTCGCTATAAAAACTA
This sequence comes from Betaproteobacteria bacterium, assembly GCA_016868095.1. Classification (GTDB taxonomy): domain Bacteria; phylum Pseudomonadota; class Gammaproteobacteria; order Burkholderiales; family Burkholderiaceae_E; genus UBA3064. The sequence continues at coordinate 2,406 of VGHV01000025.1, read as the reverse complement.
AGCCATATCACTGGATTTGCATCCGCGTCAACCTTGGCAACCACTGGCTCGTCAATACCTTGAGGCAAACGCGAGCGAACTCTCGACACCCGGTCACGTACGTCAGCGGCTGCGCCATCTGGTTCTCGATCGAGGCGAAACCTTGCGGTTATCTGGCTCGTTTCTGCTCTCGATATCGAGGTGAGTACGTCGACGCCTTCGATACCGGCAATCGAGTCCTCGATGATTTTAGTGACGGCCGATTCAACAATTTCGGCTGAGGCCCCTAAATACTTGGTCTCGACCGTGACAACCGGCTCTTCAATCTTGGGGTATTCGCGTACCGGAAGCCGATCGTAGGAAACAATCCCGAGCAACAACACGAGCAGCGACAAAACCGTTGCAAAAACCGGGCGTCGTATGCATAGCTCGGGCAGGTTCACTTGTTTGCCTGCGAGCCAGTACCAAGGCTTCTTACTTCCTGACCGTCGCGCATCAGACGTTGCTGCCCCGCAATCACCACTTGATCACCGCCACGGACGTCGCCGATTAACTCAACAAGTCCATCTTGCCTCAAACCTGTCTGCACCTTCACGCGCTTGGCCTTACCCTCAATCGCAAGCCACACGAATAGCTCGTTGCCGATGGGAGTTATCGCTTCCTCAGGAACCATGACCGCGCCTTTGCGCTCGGCGAGCGTCAATGAAGCTCTAGCAAACATGCCGCTTCTCAAACTGCCGCCGGGATTGGCCATAACCCCCCTGACAAGCACGAAGCGTCCATTGGCATCGACTTGAATATCAGTCGCTTCAACTTGTGCTTTGAATGTTTTATCGGAAAAAGCGTCGATAAGCACCTGAATAGGCTGACCTTTCTTAAGCCGCCCAAGATAACGTTCAGGCAAACGCAAATCGATCTTCAAGCTCACAACATCTTCAAGTAAGACTAAATCGGTCCCTTCTTTGACATAGTCGCCAAGACTTATGTTTCGCAAACCCAACTGACCCGAGAAAGGCGCACGGATGACAGTCCGATCAAGACGAGCTTTGGCGAGTTGAAACTTAGCCTCAAGAACGCGTAGATTAGCCGCTGCCTGATCGAGCGCGCTGTCGCTGACAAACTTCCGCTGCGCCAAGTCTTTACTTCGATCAAAATTGGTCTGACCTAGCGCAAGCTCAGCCTTAGCTTGTGCAAGCTCCGCTTCTTGTACCGCCGCATCGAGCTTCAAAACAGTGTGGCCCTTGCTGACAGTCTCACCATCTTTAAAGGCAAGATACGCAATACGACCCGCAACCTCTGAGCGTAGGACCACGGTTTCGTTAGCCCTTAGCGTGCCCACAGCACTCGCTATATCGGCGAGATCCTTATTCAGGGCAGCTTGGATCTCGATCGAGGCAGGACCACGAGGCCCACCCTTTGCAGGAGGCCCATCCCCTTTCGCCTGCGGACCATCCCCCTTTGCTGGAGAACCCTCCGACTTACCAACCTTTTTCGCGACCTCATCAGCCGGGGCAGACCCAGCTTTTTGAACCACAGCGACCTCGGTGGAAAGATGGCGTTGAGCTTGCCAGCCGTACCACGCCAGTCCCGCGAGCGCTGCGCCAGACACGAATAACACGAGCGGTTTTCTAAACATAGCCTCCGAGGCTAGCACAGCTCGTTAGCTTTCCTGGTAAGTGCCCGTATCCATAAGTCGGTGACCCGTAGCTTCACAGCGAACCGATCAAGCCGAAGATTGATTCATCCTGCCAAATTGAACAACGCCTTGGTTAGCAAGCGCATCGGCACGTGTATTGCCAGGGTTGCCCGCGTGGCCCTTTACCCAGTGCCAGTTGAGCTGATGTTGGCCCGCAAGCTCATCAAGACAAACCCAGAGGTCTTTATTCTTGACCGGTTTTTTGTCTGCCGTTTGCCAACCTCGCGCCTTCCATGCTGGCAGCCAGTGCTCGAGACCTTTAATCACGTACTGTGAATCGGTATAAACATCAGCAACTACGGGACGCTTTAAGGCCTTGAGCGCTTCAATGGCTGCTGTCAGCTCCATTCGATTATTCGTGGTGCTGGCTTCCCCGCCAAGCAACTCTTTTTGCTGCTCGCCAAAACAAAGCACCGCACCCCAACCCCCCGGGCCCGGATTACCCTTGCAGGCACCATCGGTATAAATCACGACGCGTTGTGTTGTTAAGTTTTTATCCACGCCACCCTCAAATCCGCGCAGCCTGCGGCCGGCCGAAGATAGCACGCCGCTCGCCGGGTATGAGACCAACCCAACGCATCGACTTTGATCGCTTGACCGCGCCAATCAAATAACTAGCCCCACAAATCGGCCACCAGCGATCGCCTGCCGCCTCGGCCCAAGCCCATCGATTGAGCCACATGTCCGTGTCACACATGGGGCGATAGCAGCCAAATCGGCCACGGTCCATC
>VGHV01000024.1 GCA_016868095.1 Betaproteobacteria bacterium | reverse complement strand
CAGGTAAATCTGTCGATTCGGCGTTTGCAAGTCGATGACTTGGTGGGCATGGACATGTTGATGAAGGCATGGTCGGGGCTAAAGTGCAAGATATGCAAATTGTGGTTTAAAGCTGTATAAATATACAGCTATATAGGGTTGCCTATCTCACAACTTTTGTCCGGACTTTGTCATACTTCGCTTTGACAATACGAGAGACAACATGTCAAGTCTGTCTTCCCAAGGAGATCCCGATGAAAACTAGATCTGTTATTGAAAAGTCTACGACCAAGCTCTTATCCCGCCGGCACTGGGCACGCTTTAGTCTTGCATTTTGCGGTTTTGCCGCGCTTCCCATATCTGCACAGGCTGCCACAGAAATTCAGTTTTGGCATTCGATGGGCGGCAAACTCGGCGACTGGGTCAATGATATGGCAGCAGGGTTTAACAAAACCCAGTCCGATTACAAGGTGGTGCCGGTCTACAAAGGCACCTACGGCGAGTCAATGACAGCAGGTATTGCCGCTTTCCGTGCTGGCAACGCCCCTCATATTCTCCAGGTTTTTGAAGTCGGCACGGCTACGATGATGGCATCGAAGGGCGCTATCGTTCCTGTGGCTCAAATGATGAAAGACGCAGGCGAACCCTTTGATCCTAAAGCCTATGTGCCAGCCGTAGCGGGCTATTACACCAGTCGAAAAGGAGAGATGCTTTCGTTTCCTTTCAATAGTTCGACTACTGTTTTTTATTACAATAAAGATGTTTTCCAAAAAGCAGGCGTACGTAAAATCCCCGAGACTTGGTCGGACGTTGCACTTGCTGGCGCACTGATCAAATCATCGGGTGCCGCTAAGTGTGCTTATACCTCGTCCTGGGTGAGCTGGGTGCATCTGGAAAATTTCTCGGCTTGGCACAATGTTCCAATCGCTACAGCTAATAACGGCTTTGATTCGCCTGATGCAAAGTTGCTAGTCAACACGCCCTTGCATCAAAAGCATATCGGTAACTTGGAACAATGGTCCAAGCAGGGCTTGTTTACATACGGCGGTCGCGCTGGTGCTGCCGATTCTAAGTTTCATTCGGGTGAGTGTGCCATGTTCACGGGATCCTCAGCAGCCTATGCCAATATCAAGGCTAACGCGAAATTTAATTTCGGTATTGCAAAGCTTCCCCATTACTCCGATGTTCCAGGTGCTCCGCAAAACACCATCATCGGCGGGGCAAGTCTTTGGGTCATGGCTGGTAAAAAGAAAGAGGACTATAAGGGCGTTGCTAAATTCTTCAACTACATTGCCAGCCCGGAATTGCAGGCACAGTCGCATCAGATGACAGGCTATTTGCCCATCACCTCGGCAGCGTATGAGCTCACCAAGAAGTCGGGGTTTTATGAGAAAAATCCTGGAACTGATGTCTCGGTTCAGCAAATGATTGTCAAAACAACCGATAAGTCGCGTGGCTTGAGGCTCGGTAATTTTGTACAGATTCGGACCATTATCGACGAGGAGCTCGAGGGTGTTTGGGCCGGTAAACAGGATGCCAAGACTGCCTTAGGAAGGATTGAGCAGCGCGGCAACGAGCAACTCGCTCGCTTTGCGCGTACCGCCAAAGAATAGATGGCAGCATCGCCAGACGCGCGCAGCACCTGGTTTAAGGGTTGGGGATTGCCAGCATTATTGCTGGCACCCCAGCTTTTGATTGTTTTAATTTTTTTCTACTGGCCATCGGTTCGGGCGGTATTCAGCTCATTTTTTCTTGAAGACGCCTTTGGCCAGAGCGCCGAGTTTGTTGGTCTCGAAAACTTTGAGCGATTATTCGCTGATTCGGATTACGCCGATTCCTTCGGTATTACCATCGTTTTTTCGGTGCTTGTCACAAGCATCGGCTTGTCGGTTAGCCTGGTTCTTGCGTGGTTTGCTGACCGTGCGATTAAGGCTCGCTACGTTTTTCGTACGATGCTGATCATTCCCTACGCAGTATCGGCCGCAGTTGCTGCAGTCTTATGGAGCTTTCTGTTTGCGCCGAGCGTTGGCGTTGTCGCGCACTGGTTGATCAAACAAGGTTTGGCATGGAATTATCTTGTTAATGCCAACCATGCGATGGCACTGATTGTGATGACTGCAGTTTGGAAGCAAATTTCCTATAACTTTATTTTTTTTCTCGCTGGCTTGCAGGCCATTCCAAGGAGTATGTTTGAGGCTTCAGCGATCGATGGAGCAGGCCCTTTTAAAACCTTTTTTTACGTCACCTTGCCCTTGCTTTCGCCAACGGCCTTCTTTTTGCTGGTCGTGAATGTGGTTTATGCTTTTTTCGATACCTTTGGCATTATCGATGCGTCAACAGGTGGCGGTCCTGGAACATCGACAAGCATTCTTGTTTATAAGGTATATCACGATGGATTCAAGTCGCTCGATCTCGGTAGCTCTTCGGCCCAATCTGTGATTCTTATGATTTTGGTGGTGCTCCTCACAATTGTTCAGTTTCGATTCATTGAGAGGCGGGTTCACTATGGCTGACAGTTCCTCATGATTGGTGAACCTCGCTGGATGCCGTGGCTCACCTACGGGGTTCTAATCCTTGGTGTTGTCATCATTGGCTTTCCGGTATGGGTTGCGATTGCCGCCGCCACCCAGTCGATTGAGCAAGTACGCGATGTACCGATGTCGATGGGCGTTGGTGCTGAGTTTTTCAACAACCTCCGCACAGTGCTTGATTCGGGCGCAGGCAATAGCGCAGCACCCGTCGGCCGTATGGTTTTCAATACCTTTGTTGTTGCCCTGGTCATCGCAGTTGGCAAGATTGTGATCTCGATCTTATCGGCTTACGCCTTTGTGTTTTTTCGCTTTCCAGGAAGAACTTTGGCTTTTTGGTTGATTTTTATCACCCTAATGCTACCGGTTGAGGTGAGAATCATGCCTACCTACGAGGTGATGGCTAGTCTCAATTTAATCAATACCTATACAGGTTTAACACTGCCGTTGATTGCATCGGCAACAGCCACTTTCTTATTTAGACAATTTTTTATGACGATTCCGCCCTCGCTGGTTGATGCGGCAAGGATCGATGGTGCATCGCCGATGCGCTTTTTCTTTGATGTTTTACTTCCTTTGTCGCGTACTAATATCGCAGCACTATTTGTTATCACCTTCACTTATGGCTGGAATCAGTATTTGTGGCCCTTGTTAACAACCACTGACGAGTCGATGTACACCGTGGTTGTAGGCATCAAACGCATGCTTGCGGGCAACGATGCGGTGACCGAGTGGCATTTGGTCATGGTCACAGCACTTTTGGCGATGTTGCCTCCGGTGCTTGTGGTCGTAGGCATGCAGCGCTGGTTTGTAAAGGGTTTAGTGGATTCGGATAAATAGAACATGTTGATCGATTGGCCTTACCCCAAGATCATTGCCCATCGTGGCGCTGGCAAGCTTGCGCCAGAAAATACACTTGCCGCGATGAAGCTGGGCTTCGAGCTCGGGCAGCGGATGGTTGAATTTGATGTGAAATTATCTGCAGATGATCTGCCGGTGTTAATGCACGATGCGAGCCTTGATCGGACGACAAATGGTTCAGGTCCGCTTCGTCAGCTGACCTGGGCTCAGTTGGTGAAACTCGATGCTGGTGCTTGGCATTCGCAGGCTTTTGCAGGCGAAGCCATGCCTAGTCTTGATCAGGCGCTGTCCTACTTGCAAGCGCAGGCTATGTTGGCCAATGTTGAGATCAAGCCCTCACCCGGGCTTGAAACCCATAGTGGTGGATTGATTGCTCGCGCTTGCGCAGGTTTGTGGGTCAATCAAAAAGTCGAGCTACTGCTTTCATCGTTTTCAGAGCCTGCTTTGCACGCAGCTCGGATTGCTGCGCCTCAATTGCCAAGGGCATTGCTGATGGATCGCTTATTTCCGGATTGGTTGACGCGATGTAAGCGTTTGGACTGTGTCGCTGTGGATTGGAATGAGCGCGTAGTGAATGCAGCCCTTGTCCGCGATGCCCATGCAGCGGGGCTAAGGGTCTTGGTTTATACGGTCAACGATGTCGATAGGGCGCAGCAATTGCTAGCTTGGGGGGTCGACTCGGTTATTACCGATGCAGTGGATAGGCTCAAGCCCTAAAGACGCCATCCCGCGCAATAAATATGTCGCCCGCCAGGTGGGTACTTGCTAAAAAGATACCACGCTGTGCTTCTTAGCGCATTGACTTCGAGCGCTCCACCGCGCTGAGCCAGGCGCTCATTTTGCTTTGGGCTTCGTCACGCGATATCTGGGGCGTAAATAACCGCTCGCTTTGTCGCATGGTTGCGCAAGATTGAACGCTATCAAAAACACCGCAACCAAGTCCCGCAAGTTGTGCGACACCAAGCGCTGTGCTTTCTAGAATTTTTGGTCGATCAACGCCCACGCCTAATAGATCTGCTTGGAATTGCATTAACCAATTATTTGCGCTTGCTCCACCATCGACACGTAGTTCGCGAAGCGGTTCAGCAGCATCGGCATTCATTGCAAGTAGCACTTCAGCGCTTTGAAAGGCGATCGACTCGAGTGCGGCGCGGACGAGATGGGCGCGATTAGTCCCTCGTGTAATCCCCGATATCACCCCTCTTGCCTCTGCATCCCAATGCGGTGCGCCGAGTCCTGTAAAGGCAGGTACCAAATAGCACCCACCGGTATCGCTTACTGATGCAGCAAGTGCCTCACTTTCTTGGGCGTGCTTGATCAGTCCGAGTTCGTCGCGAAGCCATTGCAGGGCAGCTCCAGCAACAAACACACTTCCCTCAAGGGCATAGTCCATGGCCATGCGACCATCCGATGTTTTGTGAGACCAGGCGCAAGTACTCAGCAATCGGTGATGAGATCGGCGGATCCTTGAACCGACTTGCATCAACATGAAGCATCCTGTCCCATAAGTATTTTTTGCCATCCCTGGGCTTATGGCTGCCTGACCAAAAAGGGCTGCTTGTTGGTCGCCTGCAATGCCCGTGATTGGAATGCCTAGTATGCTTGGACTTAGCTCATCAGGAGCTAGAACGCTATCAATAATGCGCGGCAACACGACTTCCGGTATTTCGAGCAGTTCGAGCATTGCTTGATCCCATTGGCCTGTTGAAAGATTCATCATCAAGGTGCGGCTGGCATTGCTTCGATCAATCACATGCTCAGCTTTGTCGGTGAGTTGCCAAATTAACCAGGAATCCATCGTTCCAAAACACAACTCACCCTTGACTGCTCGCCGACGCAGTTCGGGCTTGTCTTTAAGCAGCCAGGCTAGTTTGGTACCTGAAAAGTAGGGGTCGAGTAATAAGCCTGTACGCTCCTGAATCATTGATTCCTGACCTTGTTCGCGCCATTGCTGACAAAGCGCGCTGCTGCGCCGATCCTGCCAGACAATGGCTCGATGAACAGGTCGACCGCTTGCACGTTCCCAAAGCAAGAAGGTTTCGCGTTGGTTGGTGATACCCATTGCTTGGATTTGATGATGTTGAAGGCCAGCTTGTGCGATAGCACTATGGATACAGGACAGTTGGGTTTCCCAAATCTCCATTGGGTCGTGCTCGACCCAGCCGGGCAGGGGATAGAACTGGCGAAAGGGCTTTTGCGCCATCGAAACAATCTGTCCAAGCTCATTGAAAATGAGGCTTCGTGAGCTTGTAGTGCCTTGGTCAATGGCAAGCAGATAAGCGTTTCGGTGGTTCATAGCGATATTCCCCTAAGCGCTTGCGATCTTAGCCGAAGCAGCCTTGGATAAACCATTGAAGTGAAGTCGATGCTGGATCGTGCTGACGGTTACGATAAATCCAATACAAGACATGGTGTTGGTCCGATGCAATAAAGTAATCACGCGCAAACCACTGTCCTTCCCACCAGGCTGTTTCTATACGCTCAGGACCGGCAACAAGTGCTAGAGGCCCATGCCAGTAAGGGCGCTTGGAGCGTTCGATAAGCGGTATAGGCTCTTCAAAAAACCATAAGGGTCTCGGTAGGCCCATCGATGATTGATCGATCGCTACGGAAACCAACTTAGCGCTGTTAAGCTTATGATCGTTATAGTCTGTTTGACTATTCAGTTCGCAAAGCCTTTGTGCCATTTCAGGGCGATGTTCAGCGATCGTTAGCATCCTGAACATGCTGCTTTGACCTAAGCGCGCTTGCAAACGCTCAAATAAGGCTGTCTGAGTTTGACGGATCACATTGGGTCCTGGAAACAAACGCTCTGAAGCAAGCGGCATGTTTTGAGTCGCTCCACCGCAAAGGCTGATGCCGACAACAGGGTCACGTAAGACGGTTTTTGCTACATGCTCTTCCCATAAGCCCGACCAGCGTTTTGACTGATCGCATAGGGTTTGAGTACCTAGCTTGATCACACTTACAGGTCCGCGATCACGGTGGTGAAGTTCAAAACTTATAGTCATTAAGCCAAGCCTGCGCGCTTTGAGTTGAGCGCAAGCCTGTTCGATCATGACTTGTCCTAATTTGAATAAATGACTGCTTTCTTCTGCCCAAAACGATAGTTCTCGATTAAGGCGGAGGGTCTCGGGGATTTGAAGCCATATTCGAGGATCGGCTTCTAGCCCTAGTGCTTGGTCCATCGCAAGTAAAGCCCTGGCGCCAAGCCGCTGTCTTAGGCTCTGGCGTGGCAAATCCCAGAGTGACTTCAGCTTGAACAGACCTAAGTCCTCGCGCATCATGTGAAGGTGTTGAGATTGCTGTGCGGTTTCGGTGTGTGTTGATAGGCAATGGATATCAATGCCCGCTAGGGCCTGACGTAACTGTGATGGGTCTAAAATGATTGTTATATCTTGAAATACAGTCGATTTTGTTTCTTGATTGGAATTTCGATTTGCTTGCCATTTGCTTAACCATATTGCAGCACGAGCTGTCGGGGCGATGCCAAGCTTCAATGACCGTTGAACCTGAGAAAAACCTTCTAACATTTGCTCGACCAAAGCTTCAAGCCCCCCAAATAGTTTTAAGCTTCGGCTGACTTCAGCTAGTAAAAAACCATCTTCTATGCAGAGATTAGGGGTAAAGCGTGAGAGCCACCAGCACTGCTCTTGCAGGTACTGTGTCTCAGCGTTCAGGTCACGAGGCAACCATAACAGTTGTGGGCAACGGCTTAGCGCACTCGCTTTGCCAAGCCCTGGGCTTACCCCCGCATCAAGAGCCTGTTGATTGGCTTGATAGACCAGACCGTGCTCATGAATGGCCAGTGCAACTTGCTGGCGCTCAGCTTTGTTTTCATGAGGGAAAAGGCTTAGGTTTTCCTTAACAAAAAGGCTTAGGTTTTGCTGGGCGATCGACAATGCAAGCTTGTCGATATAAAAACTTACCCACAAGTTGTCTGTTAAAAGCTTGGACATGAAGGTGGCAATTCAATTTCTAAGACCTCGCTATGCATTGGGCCTCGTCGCTTGAGAATACGCAAACCAAGGCGTTGTTGGGGTCTTGGTAGTAGCAATACACGTAGAGCTGCTGCGCAGGCTTGTGTGTGCACCTGCATCGGACGAAAGACAAAACTTGGTCCTTCGAATTGTTGTGCTGCGAGCTGTAGCCGCCTGAATACAGTAGGGCGCAGGTCGGTATGGGGTAGCCAAGCTAGGATACAGCCCAAACTATTACTACGTAGGCACTGTTCTATAGCCCATAACCGATCGAAAACATCGCTTGCTTTGAGCAAAATGAGATGGTTCATATCAACACCGTGGCTGGCTAGTGCAGGGCCGTAGGGAAGCATCGGTGGATTCATCAGCATGACGGTCTTTTGTTGCAAAGTGAGTCGACGCATGACTGGAATTAATAAGCGCAGCTCGCCGATACCGATCTGTTTACTTAATAATTCGGAGAGCGCACCGCAAGGCCATCCACCTGCAGGCAGTTCTTGATCGAGTGCTTCAAAACCTGAAGCTATTGTCTTTTGGGTAGCACTTTGAGGCCAGCCGTCAGCCCACCAGAGCTCGGAGGATAAGCCAAGTAAGTCCAGCCGCTTGTTCATGCTTAACCAAGGAATTGTTTGTCCCGGATAAGACCGACCGCAATACCTTCGAGTGCAAAGCCTTCATGATTGGCTTCAATAACAATAACCTGATATTCAGGGTGTGCAGGCCAAAGCTTGATTTGACCCCGGTCTTGCTCAAAGCGCTTAACTGTGACTTCGTCGTGGAGACGGGCAACCACAATTTGGCCTTGACGAGCTTGCTGAGTTCGCTTTACAGCGATTAAGTCACCATCAAGAATGCCTGCATCGCGCATGCTCATGCCGCGTACTCGCAGCAAATAGTCTGGCATTTGTGTGAATAAGTGCTTGTCGAAACGGAAATGCGTTTCAACATGTTCTTGGGCCAGGATAGGGCTGCCAGCGGCAACGCGGCCAATCAAAGGCAGGCTGAGCCAATGACTGGGAGCGGATTCTCTTGCTTCATAAGTCGATGTTGCATGTTGGGGAAGGGCAGAATCATTAATCCGGATGCCGCGAGATGCTCCCGATACAATTTCTAAAACACCCTTGCGAGCCATAGCTTTTAGGTGTTCTTCCGCTGCATTGGGTGAGCGGAACCCAAGTGCCTTTGCTATCTCTGCGCGGGTAGGTGGAAAACCGGTCTGGGCTATATGCCGGCGAATCAATTCAAGGATTTCGAGCTGTCGATTGGTGAGTTGACGCATCTTCTTAGGGCTTTACCAAGGGGGCTAGTGATTAAGAAGCTGTATTTTTATACAGCCTTTGTGGTTTTTGCAAGTAACTTTCGGCTGATCCTCAACGCCGCTAGTCGGTAATAACCCTGAAATATCAATTTCCTAGTGCGCAATCACAAAGCTTGTGGCAGAGTGCAAATGTGGTACCACGTTTTTACTGTTGTTGTCTTTCCCGGCCTGTCTTCTTTTGTGGAGAAGCTCGGAAATTCAGCTGATTTTTGAATATTTCCGGATTTTTCTGATGCCTACCAAGATTTATGTCGGCAACTTGCCCTGGCGAGCCACCGACGAACAACTGACAAGCATGTTTTCGGCTCACGGTGATGTTACCGAGGCACGTATTGTGACTGATCGTGAAACCGGACGCTCGCGTGGTTTTGCTTTTGTAACGATGACCGATGCTTCGCAGGCTCAATCGGCTATCCAAGCCATCAACGGCGCATCGATGGAAGGTCGTGCGCTGGTGGTAAATGAGGCGCAGGCGCGTGAGCAAAGTCGTCCGCCTCGTGGCCCGGGTGGTGGCGGAGGCGGCTTTGGTGGTCCGCGTGGCTCAGGTGGTCCAAGGCGTGACGGACCCTGGGGTGGCGGTGGCGGTGGTGGCGATGGGGCTCCTCCAAGACGTCCCAGACAGTTTGGCGGTTAATACCGTTCTTCTTTCTAAACCTTGAGTCGGATTGACTCAAGGTTCTTTAGGCTCCCTTTTTGTCATCGATTGGCTTTATCGGTGCAGGCCTCATGGGTACGGCCATGGCCGAACGACTGCGCGACTGCGGCCACATTATCCACATTTGCGATATCGATCCCAAGCGTGAGGCGCTTGGGCGCTCCTTAGGCTTTAAGGTCCATCCAAGTCCCGCTTCGCTTGCGGCAGATTGCGCTGTGATCCTCGTCGTCGTGCTTAATGCTAGCCAAGTCCGCGAGGTACTTTACGCTGCCTCATCAGGCAGTTTACTTGCGGCAATAGGTCCTGACCATCGGGTTATTTTTTGCAGTACGGTATCGCCACAGGAGGCAAGCTTTGCCTGTCAATGCATTGTCGAGAAAAATGCCTTAGCGCTTGATGCACCGACCTCGGGTGGGCCCGCACGCGCTGCGCTCGGTCAGATCAGCATGATGATTGCTGGCCCACAAACAACCCAAGCCCTACTTGCAGGGGTCTTGGCTCAGCTAAGCAGCAAACTGTTCGCGATTTCAGAGCGCTATGGTGATGGTGCAAGGGCTAAGTTAGTGAATAATTTGCTCGCGGCAATCAATCTCGTTGGGGGTGCTGAGGCTTTAGCACTTGGCGAACAACTTGGGCTTGATCCCCAAAGCTTGCTGGCTTTAATCAATGAGAGTTCGGGAGCGAGTTGGATGCTTGGCCATCGTATGCCGCGAGCCTTAGGCATGGAATCGGGGATTACTGCGCAGACCCATGTATTGACTAAAGATGTCAAGCTTGCAAATCTGATGGCTCAGGAGCAGGGCTTAAGCCTGCCCATGGGGGAGGTGGCCGCCAAACAAATGCAAGCAAGCTGCGATCATGGTTGGCGGGATGCTGACGATAGTTCGGTATTTCATTGGTATAGGAAACTGTTCCAAAAAGAAAACTGATCGTCTTCGCGAGCCGACAGCCTCAGCGTTTACATCCCGACGTAATTTGGTCCGCCACCGCCTTCAGGTGTGACCCACACTATATTTTGACTTGGGTCCTTGATGTCGCAGGTCTTGCAGTGAACGCAGTTCTGCGCGTTGATTTGTAGTCTTTTGCCTTGCGCTGCATCAACATACTCATAAACACCTGCGGGACAATAGCGCTGTTCGGGGCCGGCAAATCGCTCAAGATTGAGTGCAACCGGAACGCTTTCGTCTTTTAGGGTCAAATGAATGGGTTGATCTTCCTCGTGATTGGTGTTGGCTATAAATACTGAAGAGAGTCGATCGAAACTAATTTTCCCGTCAGGTTTAGGATATTCAATCGCCTGACAAGCTGAGGCTGGCTTAAGCATCTCGTGATCATGATGGCTTTGATGCAAGGTAAATGGCGCCTTACCTTTAAAGAGCACCTGATCAATACCCACAATCAGCGTTCCCATCCATAAACCCTTGCTCATTGCTGGTTTGAAATTTCGCGCTTTATATAACTCTTGATAAAGCCACGAGGCTTCGAAGGCTTGTGGATAACGATCAAGCTGATCGCTAGCGCGACCCGCCGCAATGGCTTCAAAGGCGGCTTCGGCGGCAAGCATGCCAGTCTTGATGGCAGCGTGACTGCCTTTAATTCTTGAAGCGTTTAAGAATCCAGCATCGCAGCCAAGGAGTGCGCCCCCTGGAAAGACAAAGCGTGGCAGGCTGTTGAGTCCACCCGCGGTAATGGCTCTTGCACCATAACCGATGCGTTTGCCGCTTTCAAAAAATCGACGAATCGAGGGGTGTGTTTTATAACGCTGAAATTCATCGAATGGTGAAAGCCAGGGATTGCTATAGCCTAGTCCTACGACAAATCCGGTTGTGACCAGATTGTCTTTCATGTGATACAAAAAAGACCCCCCATAGGTGTCACTTTCAAGTGGCCATCCCGCGGTATGAATGACCAGGCCTTCTTGATGCTGCTTTGGATCGATTTCCCAGAGCTCTTTGAGTCCAATTCCATAGCTTTGGGGATCTTTACCCTCGTCAAGTCGGAAACGTTCGATGAGTTGGCGCCCTAAATGGCCTCTGGATCCTTCAGCAAAGAAGGTGTATTTCGCAAGTAAGGCCATACCTGGTTGATAGTCGCCACGCTGTGAGCCATCGCGTGCAATACCCATATCACCTGTGATGACGCCTTTTACTGAGCCATCGTCGTTATACAAAATTTCAGCAGCCGGAAATCCCGGGTAAACATCGACCCCTAAGGCTTCGGCTTGCTTGCCCATCCACTTCACAACATTGGACAGGCTAACGATGTAGTTGCCGTGGTTCACGAAACAATCGGGAAGTGCCCAAGGCGGAATAGAGGTGCTGTCGTTTTTTGAAAGAAATAGAAAACGGTCTTCAGCAACCTCGGTGTCCAGGGGCGCGCCAAGCGCTTTCCAGTCTGGAAATAGCTCGTTCATGGCAAGTGGATCCATGACCGCACCCGAGAGCGTGTGGGCGCCAACTTCTGAGCCTTTTTCGATCAAACAGACTTGCAAATCGCTGCCATTGGCCTGTGCAAGTTGCTTCAAACGAATAGCGGCTGCCAAGCCGGCTGGACCTCCGCCCACAATCAAGACATCAAACTCCATGGACTCGCGTTCGCTGCTCATGTCGATCCCCACAATAGTGAAACTTTGCGATTGTCGGCCAATCTATGCCTTTAGGGCAAACGGCGCCGGTTCATTGTGGTCTGTGAGACCATCATCGCTTTGTTGCTTAAGGGCTTTTTCATGGATTCACAAACAGACTCGAATTGGTTTGGCCTTGATGGAAAGTTGGCGCTGGTGACCGGCGCTTCGAGTGGGCTCGGTGCTCGCTTTGCGACGGTGCTGGCAGAGCAAGGCTGCAAGCTGGTGATTGCTGCTCGGCGTATGGACCGACTTGAGGCCCTTCGCGATAGGCTCGAGGCAAAGGGTGCGAGGGTTTACTGTGTGTGTATGGATGTCAGTTCAGTCGAGTCGATCGAAGCGGGCGTTGCCCAGGCGCAGGCTGTAGCGGGGCCTATTGACATCTTGGTCAACAATTCAGGGGTGAGCACGACGCAGCGGCTGAGTGATGTGACCGAGAAGGACTTCGATTTTGTTTTCAATACAAACACCCGTGGCGCCTTTTTTGTTGCGCAAGCGGTGGCCAAATCGATGATCGAACGCGCCAAGCTTTTGCCAAATCTCGAATCGATGCCGGCTTCAAGAATTATTAATATTGCATCGATGGCAGGGCTCGAAGTGCTTTCGATGATCGGGGTTTATTGCATGAGCAAAGCCGCAGTCGTGCATATGACGCGGGCGATGGCGCTCGAATGGGGTCGATACAATATTAATGTCAATGCGATCTGCCCGGGATATATTCTGACCGAAATTAATCAAGCGCACTTTGAAAGCGATGCAGGGCAAAAGCTGATTGCGCGTTTACCGCGCCGCCGTATTGGAAAGCCCGAAGACCTCGATGCGGTTTTGCTCATGCTTGCAAGCGGTCGTTCTGGTTTTGTTAACGGGGCAGTGATTTCTGCTGATGACGGGCCTACTTAAAAGTTTTAGAAAAGGAGTGTGATCCATGGCCATTTATGAACTCAGGACTTATGATGTTGTCGTTGGAAAGATGTCCGAGGTGGTACAGCTTTATCAGCAAGAGGGCTGGCCAGCGCTTCAAAAGCATCCTGCCAAACTTGTTGGTTATTTCACAGGCGATGTTGGCGCGATCAACCAGATTATCCATTTATGGAAGTTTGATGACGATGCTGATCGCCGCGCGTTTTGGGCGGGTGTTTTTGGCGATGAGCAATTCATGGCTTTTGCGAAAAAACTAAGACCGCTCTTGCAATCACAACAAAATAAGCTGATGCTGGCCTCACCCTGGGGGCCGCATCCCTAAGCTGATTGATGCGGACCCGCAAGCCGCTCACGCTAGTCAAGTCTTACAACGCGTCCCTCAAGTTCAGTAGAAGGCGAGGGGTAGCGTTGCATCACAAGAGGGTCATGACCCGGTATCACCAGATCAGGGCTGGAAGCTAATCGATAAAGCCTTTGGTGGCCTTCAAGCATATCGGCGACGTTATAAACAATAGGAAATGGCCGTGATTGTTCCATGTTGGCGTAGAGATGCGCTGCATCGGATGCGAGCACCAGCCAGCCTTTTCGAGTGTGAATGCGCAGGCTTTGCAAGCCCATGGTGTGTCCACCGATTCGATGCACACTAAGCCCGGGCGCAATCTCCTCATCGCCATCGTGAAATACTGCTTTACCGCGATGCACGCGGCGAACCATTGCGACGACATCCTCTTCATCGTAGGCTTCGCGCATTGGTTTAAAACACATGCATCGTCCTGTCGCGTAGGCGATTTCGCGGTCCTGCAGGTGAAAGCGCGCACCACCAAACAAGTGATGATTGCCGCAATGGTCATAATGCATATGGGTGATGATCACATCGGTAATGCTTGCTGGATCTACCCCCATGGCTTGAAGCGTATCGCCTGGGCAGGCGAGGAATCGCCTTCCACGTGATTCACCGGCTTGTCGACTGAAGCCGGTGTCGACAATCCAGTGTTTGCTGCCTTGCTTGATCAGCCAGACAAAATAATCGATGGGCATGGTGCCATCGTGTTCATCATGACCGATGAAATTATTGGCTGCAGGTCTGTTTGGATGATCGGCGTATTTGAGCGCATAAACTTCGTAAGTGTCCAAAGCGCTACTCCTTGGATGATGGTGTTTTAACTTCAATCACAACACCAGCCTTTGTCTCGATGATTTTTGCGACCTCAGTAAAGTCGCTTTCGGCTCCGAGTTGCTCAACGGTTTCGTTCCAAATCGCGCCGACCGCTGAGCCAACGGCCATCGGAACGCCGCAAGCCTGCGCCTCCTGGAGACAGAGCTGAACATCTTTATTCATCAAGCCACTTGCAAAGCCAAAGTTAAAAAGCCTCGGGATGATGGCTTTGGGAAACTTATCGCGAATCGCTGTGTTTGCGCCGGTTGACACATTGATCACTTCTGCCATCACCATGGGGTTGAGCCCTTGTTTGACGCCAAAGGCGATAGCCTCAGCGCTGGCTGCCATGGCGGTTGCAGAAAGCATATTGTTCGCAAGCTTCATGCTCTGACCAAGGCCAGGGGATTCACCCACATGAAAGGCTTTACCAAAGACAGAAAGTAGTGCTTCGAGCGATTCATAATCGGTGCGAGCACAAGCGCACATGACTGCAAGCGTGCCTTTAACTGCACCATTGACGCCACCACTAACCGGCGAATCAACATAGCGAATGCCAGCTTTTTGAACGTGCTGAGCCAGCGCCTTGGTTATGCTCGCCCCCGTGGTCGATAAATCAACCAAGACTTTTATGGATGCTGCACCGATGAGCCCCTCGGCCTCATGCTGGCCTTCGATGACGGCCCGAACAACTTGCGGCGTGGGTAAGCTCAAGAACACTGTCTTGGCTCGATCGGCGACAGCTCGCGGGCTTGTCGCAATCTCTGCGCCCTGTGCTGCCAGCGCATCGCAAGCTTCCTTGCGCAAATCGAAGGCAACGAGTTTGTGTCCAGCGGCAAGCAGACGCGAGGCCATCGGCAAACCCATATTGCCCAGGCCAATAAAACCCAGCATCGGAGTCTCAGTCATGTTGGCCTCACTGCTTATCGAGTTCGGCAAAGACTTCTTTGGCGCAACGGAAGGCTTCCACCCCGGCAGGAATGCCCGCATAAACAGCCGATTGGATGAGTACTTCGCGAATTTCTTCCTTGCTTACGCCATTGGTCAAGGCCCCACGGATATGGAGTTTCAGTTCATGAGCGCGACCGAGTGCTGAGAGCATCGCAAGATTGAGCATGCTACGGGTGCGCCGATCAAGGCC
>VGHV01000023.1 GCA_016868095.1 Betaproteobacteria bacterium | reverse complement strand
AACAACTGAGCTTGGCGATCGCGTGAAGGCCGACGTTCTAAATGTGATACCGCCTCAGCGTGCGGGCGAATTGGTCGTAAAGGCCGGTCTTGCCAACGCCAATAATCGTTGGGCTAGCGTGGACTGGCTAAGCATGGAGTCGACTGCTGCCAAGGGTATTCATGTCCTGGGTGATGCAACCTTTCCCGCGCCCACGATGCCTAAGTCTGGCCATATGGCTAATCAACACGGCAAAACCGCAGCGGCCGCTGTGCTTGACCTGATGGCTGGTCGCGAGGTGAAGCCATCAACCATGGCCAATACCTGTTATAGCTTTATTGATGATCGTGATGTTGTGCACGTCGCCTCGGTTCATCAATACGATGCAGCACAAAAGACCATGATTCCGGTTAAAGGTGCGGGCGGCTTGTCGACTGAGCCAACAGCCCTAGAAGGTGGTTATGCCAATGCTTGGGCGCAAAACATTTGGCGCGATATGTTTGACAAGATCGCCTAAATAGCTCGCGTATCGACTTCTTGCCTCAATGAATGCGTCTCACCTGAGCCAATGAACGCACTTGAGGGATTAAGTCGCTACACAACGGTGGTCGCTGATACGGGGGACGTGGGCCTTATTGCTCGCTACCAGCCTCAGGATGCGACCACCAACCCTTCGCTTATCTTGAAAGCCGTCGGTTTAGATGGTTATAAAGCGTGGTTATTAGAGACGAAGGCGACATCAAGCGCCCTTGGCAGTACTCTTGAAGAGCGCGTGGATACACTGCTTGTACGTTTCGGGCAGGCAATCCTCAAAGTCATTCCTGGTCGGGTATCGACCGAAATCGATGCTCGATTGTCGTTTGATGTTGAAGCAAGCTTTGCGCGGGCGGTTCGGATTGCTGAGCGCTATAACCGGCTTGGTATTCATAACGATCGATTTTTGATCAAGATCGCTTCAACTTGGGAGGGTATTGAAGCGGCACGCCGGCTTGAACGTGAGGGCATTCATTGCAATCTCACATTACTATTTTCAATGGCGCAAGCCGCAGTTTGCGCTGATGCCGGTGTGCGCTTGATTTCGCCTTTTGTGGGCCGTATCTACGACTGGTATCAGAAAAATAGCAATCAATTGCTTAATCAAGCGAGCGCCGATTTAGATCCAGGCGTGGCGTCGGTGCGCCGCATTTACCGATACTTTAGACAACATGGCTATCACACCGAAGTGATGGGGGCGAGTTTTCGAAATACGAGTCAAATTTTGGCTTTGGCAGGTTGCGATTTGCTCACCATCAGCCCGGATTTACTTGGCGCTTTGCAGCAAATGCCTGCCGATGAATTGAATCTGGATTGGCGTAAGCCTCAGCAAGACGATGTCAGCAAGAAGCTTTGCCTGAGCGAATCGCAATTCCGTTGGGCATTCAATGAAGATCAAATGGCAAGCGATAAACTTGCAGAAGGCATCCGAAGCTTTGCTGCGGACAGTCGAAAGCTCGATGCCCTGCTAAGCTAGCCCGTTCCCGTACTACCGAAGCCCGCTTCGCCGCGCTTTGAGCTTTCAAACTGGTCCACCACGCGAAACTGGGCCTGCATGACCGGCACGATAATCATTTGTGCGATTCGCTCTAAAGGCTGGATGATGAATGCTGTGTCAGATCGGTTCCACAGTGGGACCATCAATGGACCCTGATAGTCTGAGTCAATCAAACCCACTAAATTACCTAAGACGATGCCGTGCTTATATCCGAGTCCTGAGCGTGGCATCACCAACGCAGCATAGTTGGGATCCGCTAAGTGAATGGCCATGCCAGTTGGCATTAAGTAGCTAGCACCCGGCACAAGCTCAATCGTTTGGTCAATGCATGCTCTCAAATCAAGGCCGGCACTGCCAGGGGTTTGATAGGTGGGCAGTTGTTCACGAATACGCTCATCGAGGACACGAAGATCTACCAGCATGTTTGGTTTGCTCCAAAGACTTTGCAATATCAAATCAACTTAGGTCTGAGGCGATCGCTTCAATCAATTGCTGCGCCAGTTTTTCTTTTGTTGCAAGTGGAAGTGACCTTGAACCCTGTGCATCAAGCAGCAAGAGCTGGTTCAAATCCTGGCCGAAGGTGTCGTGCCCAATATTGGCTGCAAGCATTGGAATGTTCTTCTTTTTGCGTTTTGCTTCACCATGCTCGTGCAACATTTCACTTTCTGCCGCAAAACCAACGCAAAATGGGCGCGGGCTTCGAGCTGCAACTCCTGCCAAAATATCGGGGTTCTCGACAAATCGTAGACTCGGTGTGCTTGCGCCTTGTTGCTTTTTGATCTTCTGGCTGGCAATTTCATCGGGTCGCCAGTCAGCAACAGCTGCAACCGAGATAAAAATCGACCGCTCTATGACTGAGTTTTGCATCGACTCAAGCGCTCGGTCGACCGCTTGTTTCATGTCAAGTGCGCTAACAACATCGGTTCTATGAACTTGCCACGGACTCTTTAAGCTCACAGGGCCTGCGATCAGGTGGACCATCGCACCTGCCTGGCTTGCCGCTCGAGCAATCGCAAAGCCCATTTTCCCCGAACTTCGGTTGGTGATTCCGCGTACAGGATCGATGGCTTCAAAGGTCGGCCCTGCGGTGATAAGGCAATGACGGCCGGCCAGAAACTTTGGGCTCAGCGCATGTTCAAGGGCTTGAAGCAAATCCTCAGGCTCGAGCATGCGCCCATCACCGGTTTCGCCGCAGGCCTGGTCGCCTCGATCTGGCCCTAGAAAAATCGTACCGTCCTGCTCGAGCGTGGCGGCGTTTCTTTGAGTCGCAGGATGAGACCACATCTCCTTATTCATCGCAGGCGCAATAAGCAATAAACAGCGGTCCCGAGGTCGAGCAAGGCAAAGTGTCGAAAGGAGATCGTTACAAATGCCGTGTGCTAGCCTCGCCATCAAGTCAGCGGATGCGGGCGCGATGATGATGGCATCGGCCCAGCGACCTAACTCGATATGGGCCATGCGGTTGCTGATCCGGTCATCCCACAGGTCGGTGTAAACAGGCTCGCCGCTGAGTGCCTGAAAGGTCTCCGCGCTCACGAACGTTCGCGCTGCCTCGGTCATCACAATTTTGATGTTTGCCCCAGCTCGCATCAAATCCCTGACCAAGATACAGGTCTTGTATGCGGCAACCCCGGCACTCACTGCGACCAAGATACGTTTACCTTCGAGTCCCCACGGAGGCATATTTGCGGGTATGCCTATCAGCTTGCTGCTGTCTTGCGCCACTGGATCATTTCCTCTAAGAGCAATAGGATCACCCCGAGAGTGATCGCAGAATCAGCAATATTGAATGCAGGAAAATAAAATTGCCAGGCTTCTCGGTGAAAGAGAAAAAAATCGGTCACCTGTCCCTCAATTGCACGATCAAGTCCATTGCCGAGCGCACCGCTCCAAATCAATGCGAGTGCTGCACAGGATAAAGGCCGCTCGATCGCTTTAAACATCATCCAGGGTAGTAGCAGTGCGGCGAGCAAAGAAACCGCCGTGAAGAACCAGCGCTGCCACCCCGCTTGGTCCGCCAAAAAACTAAAGGCTGCGCCTCGATTGAAAACAAGGGTGATGTCAAACCAACCCTTAATCACCGGTACACGTTCGCCCGGGATGAGTTGTTCAAGCACCCACCACTTGCTGGCCTGGTCGGCGCATGCAAGCGCACAGCCCAAGGCCAGCCAGCGCAAGAGTTGAACTTGCTGGACCTTCACAAGAGGCCCAGCTCCGACCGCAAGCTCGGCATCGATAGCGCGCTCAGCTCCGACCGCGAGTTCATCTCAGGCAAAGCTTCGGGTTTCGCCATGACCGTGTAAATTGCTATCACAGCGTTCACAAAGTCCAGGATGATTGGCAAGCGTGCCAACGCTTGGATGGTAGTGCCAGCAGCGCTCACATTTGTTGTGCGGGCTCGGGATGACCTTCACGCTTATGCCCGCAGCATCCTGGCGGCTTAAGATGACCGACGACGTCATCGCGACAAATTTCAGATCGGCACCGAGCGAGCCGAGCGCATCGAACATCGCTTCTGAAGCGCTGATCTCGATGTCTGCTTGCAGTGAGGAACCAATCAACGATTGGCTGCGCTGATGCTCAAGCGCTTTCATCACCTCGCTGCGCGCCTGTCTGATATGTGACCACTTGGCAAGCAAGGCACTGGCATCGGGTATTTCTGGCAGTCCACCAAAGACTTGCGAAAAAATGGTTTCTCCACCCTCTTGCCATAAGCTTTCTGAAAATAAGGGCCATGCCTCCTCGGCGGTGAAGGAAAGAATCGGAGCCATGACTTTGAGATAGCAATTCGTAATGTGCCAAAGTGCAGTTTGCGCTGATCTTCTGGCGAGCGAAGATGCCGCACAGGTATAAAGTCTATCTTTGAGTATGTCCAGATAAAAAGCGCCCAAGTCCTCTGAGGCGAAATGTTGCAGGCCACTCACAACCGGGTGAAACTCAAATTCGTTTAAATGTTCTTGTATCTGGAGCAACCATTGCTGGGTAAACGCAATCGACCAGCGATCGATTTCGAGCATGTCCTTGACCGGAACGGCATCGCTACTTGGATTGAAGTCCGAGAGATTGGCTAATAAAAAGCGCAAGGTATTTCTTATGCGTCGATAGGATTCAACCACCCGTTTTAAAATTTCATCCGAAAGTGACAACTCGCCTGAATAGTCCGTGCTTGCAACCCATAACCGCAAGATCTCTGCACCCAGGATATCCGATACTTTTTGTGGAACGATGACATTGCCCAAGGACTTGGACATTTTTCTTCCCTGGCCGTCCACCACAAAGCCGTGGGTAAGCAAGGCCTTATAGGGGGCCTGCTGATTAAGCATGCAAGAGGTGAGTAGCGATGAATGAAACCAGCCACGGTGCTGATCGGAACCCTCAAGATACATATCAGCAGGAAAGGCCGATTCGTCGCGATGCGAGCCTCTTAATACCGTCTGATGGGTTGTGCCTGAATCAAACCAGACATCGAGCGTATCGGGATTTTTGATGTAATGTTTAGCATCATCACCAAGCAGTTCAGCGGGGTCGAGCCGCTGCCAAGCCTCAATGCCTTCTTTTTCAATACGTTTGGCAACGGCTTCGAGAAGATTGGCCGTATCGGGGTGAAGCGCGCCAGTGTCTCGATGAAGGAAAAAAGCCATCGGCACGCCCCAGTTACGCTGGCGCGATAAGGTCCAATCGGGGCGGTTGGCGATCATGCCGTGTAGCCTGGCCTTACCCCAACTTGGATAAAAAGCAGTCGCCTCAATCGCCCGAAGTGCTGTCTGGCGCAAGCTCTCGCCACCTCGATGTGGCATGTTGTCCATCGAGGCGAACCATTGCGATGAGGCGCGATAAATCACGGGTGTTTTGTGTCGCCAGCAATGCATGTAACTATGTTTAAAACGTTCAACTTTAAATAGTGAACCCTGAGATTCGATCAATTCAACAATTTTTGGGTTGGCTTTCCAAATCGAGAGTCCGCCGATGCTTTCGCCCAAGGCGCAGCGGTCCTCGCCAAATCCGTTCTGGATTTCAAAGTTATCGACGTAAGTGCCATCGCCACGCACTAATTGCAGCATGTCTTCATCACGCATGCCATAGCGTTTGCATGATTCAAAGTCTTCAACACCATAGGCAGGCGAGGAGTGGACAAGCCCTGTACCGGTCTCAGTGGTGACGTATTCGCCAAGAAAAACAGGCGATAAGCGTCCTGCAAAGGGATGTCTGAAGGCAATGCCTTCAAGCGCTGCGCCTTTGCATTGAGCGATGCTTTTACCGCTCAGGCCCCAGCGCTCGAGGCAGTATGCCACCCGCTCACTTGCCAATACTAATGAGCCCGCTCGACCTTCGTCTTCGATCTGAACCAAATCATAGTCAAGCTCGGGATGAAGGTTTAAGGCCTGGTTGGCGGGCAGCGTCCAGGGGGTTGTGGTCCAGATCACTGCATAGCAACTACCAAGGGGAAGTGCACTGAGGCCAAAAGCTTTGGCTAGTTTTTCTGGTTCTGCTGCGGGAAATCCCACATCAACTGCTAAATCCTCTTTGTCAGCGTATTCAACTTCGGCTTCGGCGAGCGCCGATCCGCAGTCAAAACACCAGTTCACGGGCTTTAAGCCTCGATATAAAAAGCCAAGTTCGAGCATCTTGCCCAAGGCTCTTAACTCGTCAGCTTCGTTTGCCGCATTCATGGTGGTATAGGGCTTTTCCCACTCGCCAAGCACGCCAAGCCGGATGAAGTCTTTCTTCTGACGTTCTATTTGTTCGCTTGCATAGGCGCGCGATTTAGACTGAACCTCATCGGCTGCCAGGCGTTTGCCAAATTGCTTTTCGATTTGAATTTCGATGGGCATGCCGTGGCAGTCCCATCCGGGTACATAGCGCGCATCAAAGCCTGCCATCTGCCGGCTCTTTACGATCATGTCCTTCAAGATCTTGTTGACCGCATGGCCGATATGAATATCACCGTTTGCATAGGGCGGGCCATCGTGCAAGACCCAGATGGGTCGGCCTCTGGATTGCGCCCTTAATCGCTGGTAAATCCCCTTGTCCTGCCAGGACTTCACCCACAGCGGTTCGCGCTTGGCGAGGTCGCCGCGCATGGGAAATGCGGTATCGGGGAGGTTGAGTGTTTTGCGGTAGGCACTCTCAGCGTTGTTCGACATAACTCGAGCCTTCTTGGCGTTTAGTGAAATAGGCTCGGGCTTGGGAACAATCGCGGGCGATCTGCTCTTTGAGGGCCTCAAGACTATCGTAGTGTGCTTCATCACGAAGTTTTTGGCGGAAAGTGACCTTGACCACCTTTCCGTATGCCTGGCCCGACCAGTCCAGTAGGTGGACCTCAAGCAGAAAGCGTCCATCCTGTTCGACGGCGGGCCTTGTGCCTAAACTGGCAACCGCGGCTAGGGGTTTTTGATCGACGGCTCCCAATCCGCAAACCTCGACAACAAAAATCCCGTGGAGTGGTGATTGTTTATCGTCGATGCGTATATTCAAGGTGGGAAAGCCGAGTTCGCGCCCGAGTTTTCGTCCGTGAATGACATGGCCCGAGATGGCATAGGGTCGACCAAGCAAGGCCTCGACCTCATCGAAATGCCCTTGAAATAGGGCTTTTCTTACTTGCGAACTCGACACGCGTTGCTTCTCATGAAGAACGCTTTGCATCGACTCAACTGAGAAGCCGTATTGCGTTCCGGCAAGTCTGAGCATCTCAAAATCACCTCGTCGTTTGGCACCGAAACGGAAATCATCACCGATTACAAGATGACGCACGCCGATGCATTGAACAAGATACTGTTCGATGAACTGCTCAGCGGAGCATTCGGCAAGTTGGCGATCGAAGCTTAGTGCAAAGAGTTGGTCGATACCGCAAGCGGCAATCGCCTGCCACTGATCACGACGGCTGCAAATTCTTGCCGGGACATGGCTGCTTGCCTTTGCGAAGTACTGCTTCGGATGCGGCCAAAAGGTCATCAGGCTCGCTAGCATCTTGTCCTGGTGCGCGCGCGCAGCAACAGCCTTCAGCAAAGCGCGGTGGCCAAGATGTACACCATCAAAGTTTCCGATGGTCAAGGCGGTGGCTGGCGGCCTGTGGCTGCCTCGGAGAATAGGCCGACGAATGATTTGCATAACCGCCCATTATAAAACCGCTGCCAGCTCGGGTGACTGATGGACGGATGCGGGCTGTTACCATCCCCTGTTTATGAGGGTGTTGTCCATGAAACGCGTGGTCGTGCTGATCTCCGGGCGGGGCTCGAATTTGATGGCTTTGCATCAGCGACTTTGCATGGTGGCGCGGGCTGAAACCGGGATCGCTGAGATTGTTGCAGTTATCAGCAACAGGCCAGAGGCTGCTGGCTTGCACTGGGCGCAGGCGCAAGGCATCGAGGCTCGTTGGCTCGATCATCGGGACTTTGAGAGCAGACAGGCCTATGACGAGGCCTTAGCTCAAGTGGTCCGTGACTTTCAACCCGATTTGGTTGTGCTCGCCGGCTTTATGCGTGTTTTGACGAAGGGCTTTGTTCAAAGCTTTTCAGGGCGATTAATCAACATACACCCCTCTTTGCTCCCGGCCTTTCCAGGGCTTCAAACGCATCAGCGTGCGCTTGAGGCAGGTGTTTGTGTGCATGGCGCAACTGTTCACTTTGTCAACGAGCAACTCGACGGCGGTCCGATTATTGCGCAGGCTTTTGTGCCCGTACTGCAGAGCGACGAAGCGCAAAGCCTCGCCGACCGGGTCTTGCATGCCGAGCATCGACTGTTGCCACAAGTCGTGCTGGATTTTTGCCATGGTTTGGTCGCGCTTGACCCGCTGGGCAGGCTTCATCGAAGCCCCGAGGCCACCCGTTTATTGTTTCCCCCAACGTCTGGTGTAGCTTGAGTCTCCGTCATCAACTTTATAAAATTTTCGAAGCCCTAGGGCATTTCGAGGCCCCCGCCGATGTGGTGCTGCGTGGTCACTTTCGAGCAAACCCCCAGCTTGGGCGCTCACAACGCCATCAAATCGCCGAAGCCTGTTTTTACATGCTTCGCCATCGGCGGCGGCTTAATCAACAGCCCTTTACGACCGCAACCAAGGACTGGCCGCAAGACCTAAAGTGGAATAACCGCGCGAGTCTGATCGAAAAGACGCTTTATGAAATGCGTAACGGTTGTGGCGATTTGTCGCACCTGCCAGCACCCATCAAATACTCGCTACCCGAATGGCTCTACGAGCGCCTGATGGCCCAAGGAGCCAGTGATTTGCTCTTTCAAGCATTGCTTGAACCTGCTGCTTTGGACCTTCGCATCGCTACATGGCACCCCAAGCATCAAAGTGTTGCTCGCGAGCGTCTGATTGAAAGCTTGCGTGAAGAGGCCATTGTGGCTCACCCCCATCCCGATGTGGCGCAGGCCTTGCGTGTTGAAGGCAAACCCGCACTTGAAAAGTCCGAAAGCTTCAATAAAGGCCTGCTCGAGGTGCAGGACGTTGCAAGCCAGGCTGTCGCAGCCTTGCTTGCACCTCGGCGCAACCAAACCCTGGTCGATTTTTGTGCTGGTGCCGGTGGTAAGACCTTAGCCCTGGCCATTGCTATGCGAAACACGGGGCAGGTCTACGCTTGCGACAACAACACAGCCCGGCTCGCCAGGTTAAAGCCGCGACTTGTTCGTTCGGGGCTTAGTAATGTTCAACCTTTTGCGATTGATAGCGAAGTCGATCCCAAGTTGTTGAGGCTAGCGTCAAAAGCCGACGCCGTGCTCGTCGACGCACCCTGTAGCGGATTTGGCACACTGCGACGAAACCCCGATTTGAAGTGGCGCTTTAAGGCAGATGATTTGGAGCGATTAGTCGTGCAACAGGCATCTATCCTTCAAGCTGCAAGCCGCCTGGTTCGTCCCGGCGGATGGCTGGTCTATGCGACCTGCAGCTTATTGCGCGAGGAAAACCAAGATCAAGTGCTCGCTTTTCTTGAAGCCTCTGAGCAATTTGAACTGGAGTCGCCCAAGCGGGTTCTTCAATCGCAGGGCATCAGCCTTGGCCGTGAGTTGGCGCTTGAACGTGCTGGTAAACATCACGGGATGGTCTGGCAGACCGACCCTTCGATTGACGGCTGCGATGGCTTTTTTGCAGCGAGGATGCGACGCCGCGTTTAGGGCTTGCTCTTGCCCTGATAAATGGGCCTACAATGTACATGGGATCCAGAATGCTAGGGAGGCATGATCTTGATTCAAACAACAGAGCAGGCTGCAGTACAGCTGGCAAACGATAGTTTGTTGAGTCATCTTGGTGGTTTAGAGGCTTGGCTTCGGCCATTGCTGCATTGGGTGGCTTATGGGTTTTCTGAAGTAAGCCTTCTCGGCTTGCTGATCGTGGCCTTGGTCACAACCCATATCACCATAGCTGCGGTTACGATTTTCTTGCACCGCTGCCAGGCGCATCGGGCATTGGACTTACATCCTTTAATTTCACATTTTTTCAGATTCTGGCTCTGGCTAAACACCGGTATGGTGACCAAGGAGTGGGCGGCGATCCACCGGAAACACCATGCCAAGTGCGAAACCGAAGAAGATCCACACAGCCCGGTCACGCGTGGCCTTGAGACGGTGCTTTTTCGCGGCGTGGAGCTATACCGCATCGAGGCACTCAATCAAGAGACCATGGACCGCTACGGTCACGGCACCCCCGATGACTGGATCGAACGAGTGCTCTACACAAGGCATTCCTACCTTGGTGTTTATGTTTTATTACTTGTTGACCTGCTGCTTTTCGGTGCCATGGGCCTTGCGATGTTTGCGATTCAAACAGGGTGGATCCCATTTTTTGCGGCTGGTGTCATCAATGGGGTCGGCCATGCGAAGGGTTATCGCAACTTCGATTCCTCCGATAAGAGCGGCAACATTTCACCTTGGGGTATCTTGATCGGTGGTGAAGAACTCCACAACAACCACCACACATTCCCTGCATCAGCCCGGCTGAGTTATAAGTGGTGGGAGTTTGATATCGGTTGGATGTACATCCAGATCATGGTTTTTTTTGGTCTGGCGAAGGTCCGTCGCGTGTCACAACGTCCCAAGTTTCAGTTACCTTGCGAACATATCGACGCGCGGGCGTTACAAGCGGTGATTGCCAATCGTTATGACATGATGTCCGCCTATGCAAGGTCGATTCGCGAAGCAAAGCGAGCTAAAGCAGACGATGCCTTGCAGACACTCACGAGCATGCGTGCCGAACTTGCCAGTCTTTGGGAGCGTTCTTCGCTGTCCGTGGAGCAATTGGTACAACAATTCGAAGACTGGTGTCGCCGCGCCGAGGCAAGCGGTGTTGGCGCCTTGCGCGAGCTTTCCTTGAGGGCAAGAAGTTATGCCTAACTCGCATCAAGCGTCTCATCCTGGCAGCGATGATTCCTCTGCGGAGTCTCGCTCCGGCGCCTCCAACGCCGCCATGTCATCTTCCGACGCGCCCAGCGCTTATAAGTTCATCGAGCTGCCTTTTTTTGCAGCGCTTGACTCAAGCCTCGCTGTCGCGGGACAACTGAGCCCTGAGGATATGGCCGCCATACGGGAAGCCGGCTTTTCAAGTGTGATTAATAATCGTCCTGACGGTGAGGGTGGTCCGAGCCAGCCAAGTCATACCGAGATGAAAGCGGCCGCAGATGCGGTCGGCCTTCACTATGTTTATCAACCGGTTATCTCATCGCAGATGACGATGGACGATGCGCATCGTTTTCACGAACATCTTGAGGCCCTACCGAAACCCGTGCTAGCTTTTTGTCGCACGGGAACGCGTTGCACGCGCTTGTTTCAAGCGCGCTAGGCACTGTACTAAAAGCGCGCTAGGCTTGTCGCTAGGAGCGCGCCAGGGCGTAAATAACGATTACTTAATCTTGGTTTCTTTGTACATCACGTGCTTGCGAGCAACGGGATCGTACTTTTTGATTTCCATTTTGCCCGGGGTATTGCGTTTGTTTTTGTCGGTCGTATAGAAGTGGCCGGTACCCGCGCTTGATTCAAGCTTGATTTTTTCACGCATGATTTAACTCCTGAATATTGAAAAGCGGATTTAAACCGCTTCGCCCCGGGCACGCATGCCGCTAAGCACCTCATCAATACCTTGCTTGTCGATCAATCGAAGACCAGCAGAGGAGATGCGTAGCCTAACCCAGCGCTTTTCGGTCTCAACCCAAAAGCGTCGGTAGTGCAAGTTGGGCAAAAAGCGCCGCTTGGTCTTGTTGTTGGCGTGAGAAACATTGTTTCCCACCATCGGAGCTTTTCCAGTTACCTGACATACGCGCGCCATATCAACCTCGGTCAATGCTTAGATTGCAAAGTCTTCAACTATACATCAGCCGATATTTTTTTGTAAGAACTGAACAAGTTGTGACTTTGATACGGCGCCGACCTGTTGCGCGACCTGTTCGCCTTGTTTGAAAAGAATCAAGGTTGGAATGCCGCGGATACCGAAGCGTTGCGCGATTTCGCCGTGTTCATCGACATTGAGTTTTGCAACTTGCAGTTTGTCGCCCATGTCTTTGGCAACTTCGTCGAGGATGGGGGCAATCATTTTGCAAGGCCCGCACCACTCAGCCCAAAAGTCCACCAGCACGTGTCCTTCGGCCTTCATCACGTCTTCGTCAAAACTGCTGGAACTCACATGTTTAACGCTCATCGATCCACTCCTGAGAAACAGTGGGCTCAATCATAGCGTGAAGCCTTGCAAAAACCCCAGCGGGAAAGGGCCGCTTAAGTTGTTCGAGTAACCGTTTGGGCAATTGGTACGGGGCAGGGCTTTCGCGCCTGTTGTTAGAATGAGGATGGACGGGCCCCCTCGCATCG
The DNA here is from genome assembly GCA_016868095.1 of Betaproteobacteria bacterium. GTDB lineage: Bacteria > Pseudomonadota > Gammaproteobacteria > Burkholderiales > Burkholderiaceae_E > UBA3064. The sequence goes on along the minus strand of VGHV01000023.1, from coordinate 2,921 downwards.
TGGCCCGGTGAACCTGGTCAGGTCCGGAAGGAAGCAGCCACAGCCGTTCGTCGTGAGTGCCGAGGTCCCGGCTCGTCCAGTCTGCAGGATCATATGGACCCACTATTCCCCGAAGACGCCGTTTCACAGCATCAGGTACTGGCCCGTAAATGGCGACCACGTAATTTTGCTTCGCTCGTAGGGCAAGAGCATGTGGTGAAGGCCTTGCGTCATGGTTTGAAAACCGGGCGGATTCACCATGCTTACTTGCTTACGGGTACCCGCGGTGTGGGGAAAACAACCATTGCTCGCATACTTGCGAAGGCTTTGAACTGTGAACAGGTCGACCGGGATGATCCAGATCCCTGCGGCCTTTGCTCGTCCTGCCTTCAAATCGATCGCAGCCGCTATGTGGACTACTTGGAGCTTGATGCGGCTAGCCATCGGGGCGTTGAGGAAATGGCCCAGTTGCTTGAAAACGCGATCTATGCACCAACGCTTGGGCGCTGGAAGGTGTATGTAATCGACGAAGTTCACATGCTCAGCAATCATGCCTTTAATGCAATGCTCAAGACACTCGAGGAACCGCCAGGGCATGTGGTCTTCGTCTTAGCCACGACCGACCCTCAAAAGGTCCCGGTCACCGTGTTGTCGCGTTGTTTGCAATTGTCGCTACGCAACATGTCGCCGCAGGCGATTGCCGAGCATTTATCAACGGTGCTTCACGAGGAGCAAATTGCCTACGAGTCCGATGCGTTAAACCAGATTGCCAAGTCGGCTGCCGGCTCGATGCGCGATGCATTATCGCTGCTTGATCAGGCGATTTCGCACGGCGCAGGCGAGGTTCGAAGCGCTGAAGTTTTGGCGATGCTTGGTGCGATTGACCGAGATAAAGTTGCGCAGATCATGGAAGCGCTTTTGGATGCAAACCCTCGTCAACTTTGCGCGCTCGCAGAAGAAGTATGTGCTTTAGGGGTTGACGCCGCTGCAGTCCTGCAGGCACTTGCACAATTGGTGCAAGACTTGAGCCTTCTGAAACTCGACGCGCTTGAGTCAGACGACCCGCAACTTAGGCGCTGGGCTGATGCCTGCGAAGCGGAACAGTTGCAGGTTTACTGGCAAATCCTGCTTCACGGACGCCGTGATCTGTCACTTGCACCCGATCAGCAAGCGGGATTGACCATGACTTTGCTGAGACTGCACGCCTTTCGACCTTTAGCCTTTCGCGCTTCAGCTACTCAGGCACAGGCTGTGAATCATGGATCCACCCTAGCTCCCGATGTGCGGCCGGTCGCAGCGCCAGCCAAGCGGGCCGCGCAGCCAATAGCATCGAGCATGCAAAGGGAGGCATCCGAGCCGCAGTCGGCTCGTCAGCCGTTAGTTCGTCAGCCGTTAGCTCGTCAGCCGTTAGCTCGTCAGCCGTCAGGGCAAGATGCCACTGTCGAGGTGACCGAGTTCACAATGGATTGCGAGTGGTCTGAGCTTGCCACGAGGATTCCCTGTTCAGGTTTTGTTCGTCAATTTTTAGAACAAAGCGAGTTGCTCGCCATCGAGGGTGTACACATCCGGGTGCGCGTGCCCATTCGACCGCTTGCTGAACAGGCAACCGTCAACAAAGTCAAAGATTTGCTGGTTGGGCACTTTCAAGTGCCGCTACGCTTGTCGGCCGAAGTCGGCTCGGTTGGGGTGCAGACGGCCGCGTCCATTCATGATGCGCAACGACGCGCCGAGCGTGACGCCGCGCTTCAGGGTTTGCAAAGCGATCCTTTTGTGCAGGCGATGGTCAACGAACTCGGCGCCCAAATCGATCCCGACTCAGTCCAAGCGCGTAAGCACTAGAATCACTTTGGAAAACCTTGAAAGGATAATCCCATGATGAAGGGTCAATTGGCGGGCTTGATGAAGCAAGCCCAGCAAATGCAAGACAATATGAAAAAGGCCCAGGAGCAACTGGCCAGTGTCGAAGTTGAAGGGCAGTCCGGGGCGGGCATGGTGAAGGCGATTGTGACCGCCCGTAATGAAGTTCGCCGAGTGATTATTGATCCCTCGCTGCTGACCGATGACAAAGATATGCTTGAGGATTTAGTGGTGGCCGCGCTCAATGATGCGCTTCGAAAAGCAGACGAAACTGCTCAGGCCCACATGGGTAAGCTCACCCAAGGTTTACCGCTGCCACCTGGGTTTAAGCTTCCCTTTTGATGGTTCAGGTAGCGCTTTTGATCGTTCAAGCGACCCTTTTGAGGGGCGATGAGCTGAACCGATTCAACCACCTAGGCGATTTGGGTGTCACCAACGCTTGATGCGCTTATCGCAGCGCTACGCAGGCTTCCCGGCGTTGGTCCAAAATCGGCACAGCGTTATGCTTTTCACATGCTTCAGCATGACCGAGAAGGGGCAGCTTTGCTTGGACGATCGCTTGCTGAAGCGGTACAAAAAATAAAGCATTGCGAACGCTGCAATACGTTTTCCGAACAAAGCCTTTGCGACACTTGCTCATCGGCCCGCAGAGACCCTGGCCTTTTATGCGTCGTAGAAACACCGGCAGACCAGTTAATGCTCGAGCAAACATTGAGCTATTCGGGTTATTACTTCGTGCTGATGGGCCGTCTTTCGCCGCTTGATGGTATCGGCCCAGATGACTTGCATATCCAGCGCCTGCTGAGTCGGGTTAACGATGGTTTGGTGAGCGAGGTCATTCTGGCTACCAACTTCACTGCCGAAGGCGAAGCGACCGCGCATTATCTCGGGATGATGCTTAAGCGGCAGGGGTTAAAGGTCAGTCGTCTGGCCCGGGGCGTTCCGGTAGGAAGTGAGCTTGAATATGTCGATGCCAGCACCATTGCCCAGGCCTTAAGAGATCGAAGAGGTTTCTCCGGCGCCTAACTTGCGGCTTCGGCTAAAATAGGAAGGTTTAACTGCGCCAAGGCAAGTAGGGCTTTCTT